>JBMTTG010000052.1:0-14293 GCA_049449095.1 Phycisphaerales bacterium
GAAGGTCGACAGCCGCCGGCAGGCGTCGCGAATCGCCACGATCTCGGCGTGCGCCGTCGGGTCGTGGGTGGCGGTCACCCGATTGCACCCCTCCCCGACCACCTGCCCGCCCTTCACGATCACCGCCCCGAACGGCCCGCCCGCGCGCCGAACGTTCTCGCTCGAGAGCCGGATCGCCCTGCGCATGAACTCGACCTGTGATTCCTCGCCCATGGATCCTCCGCGGGACCGACGCCGCCTTTTGTCGCCGGCTGCTCGCAGGATAGAACCTTGCCCATGGCGTGACCGAAGACGACTCGGCCCTCGACCGTGCGCGATCGTCGCGCGGGCCTGGGCCCCGGTCACCTCGACGCGACTCTGATCGGACTTCAGGGCGTCTTCGGCGCAGCCGGAGCCGCGAGCTCCACGCAGATCCCGACCAGGCCGCGCGGCTTGCCATCCGATCCGATCCACGGCGCCTTCAAGGTCTCGACGAGCACCGATCGACCATCGGGATAGACGAGCGTCTCCTGGTTCCGCACCGCCTTGCCGGACGCGAGCATCGCCGCGTCGTAGGCCCGGAAGCTCCTGGCGACCTCCTCCGGGAAGAGGTCGAAGTCCGTCTTGCCCGAGAGCAGTTCGGGCAACGGCTTCCCGAGCAACGCGGCCCATGCGGTGTTGCCGCCCCGATACACGCCTTCGGTGTCCTTGAAGAAGATCACCATCGGGAGCGAGTTCAGCGCGGAGGTGAGCGACTCGAGACGCGCCGCCGCCTCGTCGTCGGCGGTTCGGGGCGAAGTGGCCGCGAGCGCGAACGCGGCGGCGATGGCGGTGACAAGGCATGCGATCGCGGCGACGTGCTTCACGGGGGTGCTCCTTGATCTCGGGAAGATCGGACTCCAACGGCGTGCAGGGCCGGCGACGACGGCCCGCCGCTCCCGTCGCGATCCTGGCGACGGGGAGTTCTCGCAGTGACCCTAGCAGGAACCGACCCGCCTCCTCCGATTCTGGAAGCGATCGTCGCCGATCGCTCGACCTCGAACATCGCGGTTCCGGCCTCGATCGTGCTGCCATTCGCGTGAAGTGAGCCGAAACCCGTGGTGGGCGGCACCGCACCGCACGAGTTCCGCTACCGTCGCGCGGTGTCCGAAGCACCCCTGCCGACGCCACTGCCTCCCCATCTGGCTCCCGGCGGCGAGGCGGCGGCGGCGTTTGCCGAATCGCTGCGAGACGCGATCGCCGAAGCCTGCGTCGGAGACTTCGGACGGCGTTCGCTGGCTCGGCGGCTCGGCATCTCGACCACCCTGTCGGCGAGCGCGATTCGCGTGCTGGACGCGCCCGATCCCATCAGCACGCTCTCGGCGCTGCCGGGAGGCCGAGGTCGCCGCGCGCTGGTTCGCAAGATCGCGGACGCGGGAGTGGCGCCGCCGATCGTCCAACGCCTCCAGACCTCCCTCGAACGTCTCGATCAACTGCTCGAGGGCCCCGACGTCGAGCACGAGACCCTCCGATCCTTCGTCTCGAACGCCGGAGCCGGCCGTTCCTCGCGCATGCCCACGCCTCGGTCGCTGCGCAGCGCGTTCGACACCGCCTGCCAGCTCTGGGGGCTTCGGCTCCACGGCCTCGTGACCTGCTCGTGGATCACCCCCGCCGCCGACGGCATCCATTGCGATCTCGCGGGCGGGCAGTTGTTTCTCGAGTTGGAACGGCTTCGACCGGGTCCGGCGCTGCCCGTCTGCTGGCCACCGCTGATCGCCACGAGCGATCGCTACGAGATCGACCCCGGGATTGCCGGCTCGCTCCGTCGCACCCGCGGACCGCTGTTCGAGGAACTCGGCTCGCCGGATCTCGGCACCGATGAGGTCGAGGTCTCGACGCGCGGCGTGGTGAGCTTCGGAACGCCCGCCCCCTCGAGAGGCGGGTCCATCGATGTGGGCGCCGCCTACTCGGTCGAGGGACTCGGGACGATCCGAGGCCGCACGGAATCGGAGTTCGGGGAACTGAACGCCAACGTCTCCGTGCCGACGGATGCCTTCCTGCTCGAGGTGTGGCTCCATCGCGATCTCGTTCGCGGCGGCGATCCGGCAGGCGCCTTCTACAACCTGGCGATCCGACCCGGCGACGGGCTCGAGTACCGCGAGAGTCGCCGCCTGCCGCTCCACGAATCGGTCGAGCGCCTGGAGGGCCCCGCATCGCTTCCGCCGCCGCTGGTCCCGCTCCAGAGCCGCTACGAGGCGCTCTCGAGACACGCGACCACACGCCTCGGCGCGACGCCCGACGCCTTCGTGGGGTTCCGAGCGATGCTTCGCTGCCCGCCCCTGCACACCTCCCTCGTCCTCCGCTGGAAACTCGGGCCGCCCGCCGGTTGAGCGGGGCCCGGCTCGATCTCCGAGACCCTTGGCCGCCCACGACGCGCCTCCGGCATCGGGCGCCGAAGCGCGATCGATCGCGCTCCGGCGCAGAGATCGGCCGTCGGCGATGCCACACTTCCCTCGGATCGCTCGGCGTCTCTGCCGGTCGATTCCACGCGGGTGTCGAGGGTCTCGACGGTGCCCGCACAGAGCCACACGGATCGGGATCGGAACAGGGAGGACCTTCGATGGGAGCAGATCAGCAACCGGCCGCCGTTCGCCACGGCCGCCGTGCGTCGTGGGCGTCGGCCACCATGCTCGGAGTGTTGACGGCCTCGAGTTGGACCGGGCAGGCCGAGGCGGGGATCCACATCGACCTGATCGAAGCCGGCGTCGGATTCGTGGACCTGCCGGACAACTTCGACTTCTTCGACATCTACGACATCGCCAACCCCTTCGTGGGCGCCTTCGTCCAGGGCACCGGCAATCAGCCGAACGTCCTGACCGTATCGACCTTGACCACGTTCGAGAGCAACGGCGGGGTCTACGACGGAGACTACGCCTACTTCACCTTCGACAACGAGGTCGCTGGACCGGCCTGGAGCTTCCCGACGCCGAGCATCGCGGCGGCGCGCAGCCTGATCGGATTCACCGCGGACACCGACGTCGTCGTGACCGTGACCGGCATCGTCACGGGGACCGCAGATGGCCGCGGCTTCATCGACTCCGATCCGTTTCCGCCCGGCGACATCGTCATCGCGCCGAGTTCGGATCCGGTGACCTACTCGTTCACCCTCGCCGCCGGAACGCACCAGATCGTGATGGGCGGCGTGATCTACGACCTGACCGGCGGCTCCGCCGGATTCTCGGGCAGCGTGACGATCACCGCGGTGCCCGCACCGGCGGTGACGGCATCGCTCGCGCTGCTGGGCTTCGCGGGTCGCCGACGACGCCGCTGAGGGCGCCGCCGAGAAGGCCGCTGAACGCTTGACGCCGGCTCCCCCGGCGTCTCGGAACCGGCCACTGCGAGCCGGGCGGGCCGACGTCAAGGCCGCGCGATCGGGTCATGCCGTCGCGCGGCCTTGTCGCACGCTTGTCAACGGCGCAGACCGATGCGGGCCAGCGAGGACGATCGCTGCGATGGCGTCGACCTCGAGGATCACCGTCGGCATCGCTTCCCGGCCACGCCCGTCGCGTCCGACCGCAAGGCCCACGCCGGCGTTGCTCCGGCGAGATGGGGCGAGATGGATCGCCCGGATGGATCGACAACCCCGGGAACACGAGTGGCTCGTCGAGACCGGCGGACTCTTCGGCCGACGATCAGCGGTGCTCGCCGAGCGAGGCCTGGGGCCCCCGTCGCCGGCAGGCGTCGGAGCAGTACTTCACGCCCGGCCAGTCGCGCTCCCACTTCTTCCGCCACGTGAACGGACGCCCGCACGAGACGCAGATCTTGGGTGGCGGAACCGGCGGGCGATGGATCTTCGGCATGCGACCTCGGATTCGCGCGACGCCGCGTCCGGGATTCGCAGGAGCACGGGTCTCGGCGCGCCGGCCGAGTGGGTCGGTCAGTCGCAGATCCATCGCATCACCGCTTCGAGCCCGTAGGTCCGCTCCGGCCCGAGCCATCGCAGCACCGCGCCGCATCCGATCAGGAAGGCGACGCCAAGCGCCAGCGACGTTCCGACCGGCAGGGCCGCACCCCACAGGGCGGTCGGGTCGCCGGTGGTCAGGAGGCCGTAGATCCACAGCGGCCACAGGTGGACGAGGTGGTGCAGCACGTAGATGGTGAGCGAGTAGCGGCTGAAGGTCTTCGCCATGCGCAGCGGACCTTCGAGCCGCGGCGATCTCGGCGCGAGATCCACATATCGATGGCCCAGCGAGAGCAGTCCCATCGCCATGCCGGTCGCCGCGAGCACGTAGGTCGTGGTCGCGGGGAACATCCTCCAGCCACCCAGCACGATCGAGGAGAGCGTCTCCGGAAGCCACGGTTCCGCCATCCACAGCGCGACCGCGATCGCGACGAGTCCTCCGCCGAGGGCCACGGTGCGCCACGGCGAGGCGATCGACCCGCCGTCCGGCTCGGGGCGGGCGAAGAGCCACGACGCGGTGGCGTATCCGGCAAGCGTCAGCCCGATCCACGGAAAGAGCGGGAAGTAGCCGGTGGCGAGGAATCCGATCAGCACGTCGGAGAGCGTGGGGTCGTACTCGAAGTACCCGTTCTCCCAGTAGGCCGCGAAGTCGGCCATGTCCCGCAGGAACGGGGCGACGAGCATCGACATGACCGCCGCGAGAATGCACACCGACCGTGGCATGCGGCGCACCACGTTCAGGATCAGCAGCGCGACCCCGATGAAGGTGAGCACATCCCAGATGAAGATCTCCTCCGGGAGCCAGACGAACAGGTTGAACGCGAACCCGGCGCCGAGCACGAACAGGCCGCGCCGCACCGAGATCTTCGAGATCTCCGTCTCGTCGGCGCCGCGGGAGAGCCGTGCGTCGGACCACAGGAAGTAGCTCGTGCCGGAGAGAAAGACGAAGAGCGGCGCCCCGAACCCCGCGAAGGCGGGCGTGTAGCCCCCGAGGTTCTCGCCGAAGTGCACGAGGACCATCACCACGATCGCGATCGTGCGGAGGATGTCGATCGAGGCGAATCGCATGGTCACCCGGCGGCCATCGACAGGTACTCGAATCCCCAGAGCAGCAGCTGCGCGCCGAGCAGCACGATGATCGCCCATTCGAGCCGATGGCCGGTGCGGGCGAGCATGAACTCGCTGGCCCGGGCTCCACAGGTCTCGTAGGTGTCGCGGAAGACCTCGATCTGCAGCGACGCCGCCTCGTGCCGCGCCGACATCCGCAGCCGCTCGCGCATCCGGTCGGCCACCTGGCTCGCCAGCGTCGGCGGATGCACGAGCGGAGAGAGCAGGTACGGCGCGATCCGGGCGAGCCGGGCCCGCAGCACCATCGCCCGATGCAGTCGCGCCCGCAACTGCCTTCGCCGCGGGACCGCCGACTCCTCGAACTCGAACGCGAGCGCCGAATCGGCCTCGAGCTCGGGCCACCACGCCGTCATGGTCCGCTCGATCGTCCGCAGTTCGCGCGCGTGCGCGGTCGCCTCGACCACCACCGCCCGCACCGAGTCGAGCCGCTCGCCCGGCGCGAGGATCGCCGCGCGTCCGGGCGACCAGTGGAGATGGGCGCCTTGAAAGGTCATCCACACCGCCGGCTCGCCATCGGCATGGGGATCGGCCTCGACCCACGCCCGCACCGCGTCGGGCAGTTCGCGGCCCGATCCGGGAATGCACGCCAGCGAGAGGCCCGCACCGTCGATCCCCAGCGGAATCGACGCCTCGAAGGTGCCGCCCTCCGGCAGGAGATCGGAGAGATCGGCGGCGGCGAAGGCGTCGGTGCCGTCGGGTGAGCTTGATTGGGTCATCGTCGGATCCAGGCCTCAGCGTCGAGGCGGTTCGGTCACCATCGCGGCGATCCAGCCGGCCACGTGCTCCGCGGAGTCGAGCACGCCGTTCAGGGTCGAGTCGTAGAGGTAGTCCCCCACCATGAAGAGGTTCGGATGGCCGATCGGCTCCGGGCAGTGGCGACGATCCCGCGGCCACGGCGTCGAACCGCCCGGCAGCGCGCTCACCGCGCCGATCCACCGATGCACCTGCGCCTCGAGCATCCGATCGCGGGCCTGCGACAGGACGGGCGGCAGCGCCTCGAGCGCCGCCGCGAGGATCGCCGCATCGTCGGCATGCGCGAGCGCCTTCGCCGCGTCGCCCCCGAGCAGCCAGCCGAGCACGCCGTGGCTCGTCGAGGGATCGCGCGACGATTCGTCGTAGAGGCAGCACCCGCCGAAGCGATCGAGCATCCAGAACGAGTCCGAGAGCGCGTCCTGCCAGAACGGCCGATCGAAGAGCATGGTGATGCGCAGGTAGTGGGCCGGATGGTCGTGGTGCGCGTGATGGGCGGCGATCGCCCCTCGAAGGTCCTCGCCGAGGAACGACACCTTCGCCACGCTCGCGTGCGGCAGCGCGACGACCACGAAGTCGAACTCCTCCGCCCGGCACTCGCCGTCGGCGCTCGAACGGACGATCAGCCCGCCGCCCTCGGTCCGCTCCACCGACTCGACCCGCCGGCCGAGCCGCACGGTCGCGTCGATCCGCGCGGCGAGCGCCTCGACGAGCCGCTCGTTGCCGCCCTCGATCCCGTAGAGGCGCATGTAGGCGGGATCGTTCATGAGGAAGTTCTGCAGCCCGAACTCCTCGTTGGTCTGCGACGGCTCGGCGGCAAGATCGCTGTGGATGAGATGCTCGACGTATCGCCGGGCGTGCGGGCACTCGAGTTCCGACAGCGTGTCGTCGAATCGCCGACTCGCCGCGGCCCCCGCCGCGACGTCGAGATCGCCGGACCGGTAGAACTCCTGAGGCGTCATGCGATCCCGCGCCCGGCGGTCGAACGCCCGGAGCGACGCCGCAGCGGCGCTTCCCAGGCGATCCCGGACGTCGTCGAGGTTCGACACGACGTGCCCATCGACGATCACCGACGGTCCGCCCATCGGTCGGATCGGAAGACCCAGTTCGAGCACGAGTTCCTTCAGCGGATCGTGGCCAAGGTGCGCGTACTCGTAGAACTCGGCCGCGCCGGCCTCGTAGCGGACGTCCGCCGACTCGAAGCGGCGGGTGACCACCTTGCCGCCGAGCCGATCGGACGCCTCGAAGATCGTCGTCGCGATCGGCCGAGCCGCGATCCGCTGCAGTTCATGGGCGGTGAAGAGGCCGCCCGGCCCACCGCCGACGATCGCCACCCTCGGAACCGCCGATCCGCCTTCGACGCCTCCGGATCGACCCGTGGCGGCGTGTGGCTGCAGGCGTGCGCGCGGCGAGGATCCGTTGGCGAAGGCACTCATGGATGGGCCGAGGTCGTCGGTCTCGTCACGCACGGGCCGGCTCGGATCTCGCGAAGGCTCGCGAGGCCGACGCCTCGGATCGATCGAGTCGCCGCGGACTCGGGGCGGCGGCAACGCCGCCTGTCGATCGGCATTGCAGCGCCGAACGACCGCCTTCGGTCCGGAGCCGCGCCTCGTCCTGCTCGCTCGCGCGAACGCCCGCGAGGAACGTGCCGTCCGATCGAATCTCGGACCTCGACCCGATCGGCCACGCTCGGAACTTCGGACGGACTCGGGCGCCAGGCGATGCGACCAACCCGACTCGACCGGCCGCTCGACCGGATCACGAGGGGTCGTCACCCGCCGCGGGTCACGGCTCCCGAAGCCTTCGGGAGTACTCGACGCCCTCCACCTCCGCCGGCACCCGACCGTTGACGAGGCTGCGGCGACGCAGCTCTTCGAGCGGGATCGAACGGTCGATCGTCCCCCGCTCGTGCATCACCTCGTGCATCAGCCCATTGGCGAGCCATCGCCAGTCGAACACCGCGTCGGGATTGACGATCGGCCGGGTGTGCCCGAGCAGGGTCGTCGTGCAGTTGTGGGCGATCGCGTTGTACCACTGGGCCCGTTCGTGCAGCTCGTTGGTCGTCTTCAGGCACTCGAGCAGCACCAGGCGCATCCGATCGATCGGGAGGTTCAGGCGGTAGACGTAGACCTGCTCGCCGCGATGGTCGGTCCGGAGGCGCACGAGATCGGTCTCGTCGCCCCAGACGTAGATCAGCTCGAACTGCCGGAAGAACCCCTTGATCGCGTCGTACTGCTCGCCCTGCTCGCGCCGGGTCTCGACCGACAGGCACACCCGTCGCCCGTCGTCGAAGCCGAAGCTGAACATCGTGTGGGCGATCAGCGGGCTTCCCCAGTAGACGTGGCAGAGGTCGACGTCGGTCAGCCGCGCGAGGTCGAACACCTCGTCGCGATGCACGAGATCGAAGTCCGTTTCGCTGCGATAGCGGTTCGAGCGGATCCCATGCAGGACGATCCGATCGCCGTCGATCTCCGCCCACGGCATCACCGACGTCTCCGAGACCCAGTCCCGGTCGTGCGAAGGAACCTGCGCGAGAAACACCGCGAGTCCGAGCCCGAATGCGGCGAGCCCGGAGACCGCGGCGGTCAGGAGCCGCGGCGATCGCCAGAGCACCGCGAGCAGCAGCGCCGGAACCGCCAGGGCGACGGAGGTTCGAACCGGTGCGGGGAACGGCAGGCAGTAGTGGAGGACGAGGCACGTCCACGCCACCGCCGTCGGCACCAGCAGCGCCGCCGCGGTCCAACCGAGTCCGCGCAGCGCCGACGCGAGACACGATCGAGGCGGTGCCGCGGGGATCGGACGTTGGGCTTCAGCGGTCTCGATCGTCTGGCACTCCAACGGTGCTCTCGACCTTCGCCTCGCCCGCGCCCGCTTCGGTCTCGCCGAACTCCCCGAAGTAGTCGTCGGTGAGCAGCCAGGTGCCCTGCTCGAGCGGCTCGAGCGGACGCCCGTGCTCGGCGCCCGCATCGCGCCGATCCCGCAGCACCGCGACCACGTCGCTCATCGCGGCGGGATCGCCGAACACGTAGGCGTGCGACGAGCCGTAACCGCTGACCTGGCACTCGATCAGGTTGATCTGCTTCAGTTCCTGGAAGAGCTTCGACTGCACCGGCGTGAGTTCCAGGTTCGAGAGCGTGCCGATGCGGGTCCTGCTTCCGAAGAGCCAGTTCGAGAATCCGATCGCGCCGTCCTCGCTCGAGAAGTAGATCGCGGTCCGCTTGGCCACCGCGCCGAGGTTCTCGATCCAGAATCGCTGCGCGAAGACGTCCAGATCGAGGTCCGGCGCCGCCAGGACCAGCGACTCCAGCTTGAGCGCCTGCTGCGGATCGCGCCCCTGGGCCCGCAGGGCGATGTTGAGTTCGCGAAGCGCCGTGGTCGCCACATCCGTGCCGCGGCTGTGCGCGATGATGTGCAGGCGTTCGACTCCGGGCACCTGCGCGAGCAGCCGGATCACCTCCCGCAGGTGGAAGATCGTGAATTCGCCGGACTCGCGGTCGTAGAAGTAGCCGAGCGCGCCACCCGAGCCCGCCGGCCAGGTGTAGGAGAGGAAGACGCCCTGCCGCGAGATCGAGTGCCAGAGGATCGCGGCCCGCGCGATCGAGTCGTAGAACGAGTTGTTGAAGCCGTGCACGTAGACGTAGAGGTCCTTGCTCGGTGCCTGCTCCATCTTCGACTTGACGAGTCCGATGAAGTTGGCGCGGATCGCCATCAGCTGCAGCTCGGCCGCGGCGTTGCGCCGCAACTGGCCATCCACGACCTCGAGCGCCTCGGCGGTGATGCCGACGCTCCCCACCTCGTCGATCTCGGTCAGCTCGAGCTCCCAGTCGGCGTGCTCCTCGCCTTGACCGCTCATCCGCACGACCTCTTCCCAGGTGGTCTCCTCGCCCAACGACACCGTCGCGGTGCCGTAGGAGAGGGACATGGATCGCCCGAAGCCGTACTCCGGACCGAGGACGCCGTCACGATCCTTCGCTCGATCGGTCACATAGAGGATCTCCATCTCGGGCGTCTGCAGCGTGGGCGGCAGTTCGAGAAGCCGCGCCGAGCCCGAGCCATCCCGCAGGACGTTCGGTGTGGGCGGCATCCGCTCCTTGGTCGAGCACGCGGAGAAGGTGGCGAAGCAGGCGAGCCCGACGAGGAGGCGGAGGTGATTCATCGAAGCACCATAGGGCAAACCACCGAGCCGCGAATCGGGCGCGGCCACGTCACACGCGGGTCGCTCGCGTTGCTCGGCGGGCGGTCGCTTGGACAGGATGGACTTGATGGACGGGATGGACGGGATGGACCCCGGAACGCGAAGCGCGGCAGTTGATGCGGAAGGCGTGCCCCAGGTTCGTCTCCTCTTCGACTCATCTCCTCTTCGACTCTTCTCGCCTCCCCCACGCGACGGCCGAAGTCGCGCGTTACCCTTCAACCACGCCCTCCCGGATCGCTCCCATGCCCAGCCTGCTTCGCACCATCCTTGCGGTCATCGTCGGCCTGGTGGCCGGTGGCCTCGTCAACTACGGCCTCGTCCTCGTCGGCGCCGCGCTGGTCCCGCCGCCCGAGGGCGTCGATGTCTCGAACCTCGAGAGCATCCGCGCCAACATCGGTTCGTACTCGGCGATCCAACTGCTCCCGCCCTTCTTCGCCCATGCGTTGGGCACGCTCGTCGGTGCCCTGGTCGCAACCGCGCTTCACCCACGTCGCTCGCTCGGCGCAGCGCTCTTCGTCGGCGCGTGGTTCCTCATCGGCGGGATCTCGATGATCGTGATGATCCCGGAGACGCCGGCGTGGTTCGCCGTGCTCGACCTCGGCGTGGCGTATCTGCCCATGGCCTGGCTTGGTTGGCGGTTGGTCGCGCGGATGGCGACTCGCGCGCCATCGGCCGAGCGATCCTGATCGTCGCGGCGGAGGTCCGAGCCGCCTTCGGTGAGAAGAACAGGGTTCGCCGAGGCCGCGCGCCGACGATCAACCGTTTGCGGCGCGAATCTCGACGGGCGGATTCGGCTTCGCCGCCCGGACGCCCGCGCGGAGAGCGATGGGGGTGGGCGCCGGTCGCGTCCAACGCGGCGCGGTGCCGCGACCGCTCCGCCAGAGTTCGATCACCGTGAAGCCGAACTCCTGAGGCACCCCCTCGTCGAGCAGGCTTCCGCCGTTGCCGGCGATCAACTGCCTCACCCCCCCCGCGATCGTCGCGTACGACCAGCGATGGCGATGCGCGCAGAGGTAGGCGACGATCGACTCGCGTTCGCCGAGCAACTCGCACATCGACGCGGCGAGGCGATGCTCGCCGCAGTTGAAGATCGATCCATTCCCGTCGCTGTCGAAGGAGGCGGGATCCGCGTCCTCCGGCCAGAGGATCGGCTTGTGGCCCAGCACGAAGATCCGCGACGACGTCTCGGAGGCCTCGAGCGTCTCGTCGAGCCACGACACCGGAGTCCAGCCCGGAACCATCAGGCCCCGAGTCCCGGGAACGCGCCGCCCCTCGAACTCGACCGCATCGGGCGGCTCCTGCAGGCACTCGTCCGGCGGCATCGCCGTCGAGCGGCTGTCGGTGTCGAGCACCACGAAGCGGATCGAACCACCGCGAGCGTCCTCGGCGTCGAACCACCACGAGAGCGAGCCTCCCGAGCCCACCAGGAGGTCGGCACCATGCGACGCGACCGTCGGCCCGGTGTCGGTGGGATGCGGACCGCCGCGGGAGTCGACCCACGTGCGCCAGACCGCGGCCGCGTCGGGATCGGGCACCTCGTACCAGTTCTCGGCCGACGACTGCACGGCGCGATTCAGTTCGTGGTTTCCGGGAATCGGCACCAGACGCACCGCGCTCGCGGCGAGCGGCGAGGCCGACCAGAGCCGCTGCCACGCCTCGAGTTGCCCGGCAAGCACCTCGCCGCTGGTCTCGTTGCGCACAAGATCGCCGACCAGAAAGAAGTACTCCGGCCGACGCGGCAACGCGGCGACGTCGCGCAGCGTCTGCTCGAGTTGGGGCTCGTTGGCGGTGCTGCTACCGATGAGAAGTCGACCTTCCCGCGATGCCGGCCATCCCACCTGGTTGCATCCCACCACCACGAACGAGAACTCGACCTCGTCCTCGATCTTGGCTGCGCCCCCACCGCTCGCCGGCGTCGACTCTCGACACGACGAGCATCCGAGCACGACCACGCCGACGAGCAGGACGATCCGAGCGAGCGGCGCGGCCATCCGAGTCGAGATCGAAGCGCGGCGCGAATGCGAAGGCGGATCGGACGCACACGCTGGTCCGGCCGTCGCGGCTCGCGGCACGAATCGAATCGAGTTCATCGATCGAGTGTATCGGTGGCCTCGTTTCAACCGAGCGCTCCGGACCGCGGGCGGGAACGTCGGGGCGCCGGGGCCACGTCGCGCACGATCGATCGCACTCGCACCTCGACGCGCCGGCGACCGGCACTCGACGCGGTCCGCGCAGCAGCGGCCTCACGATCGGTGCAGGATTCGCTCGGCCTACGCCAGTCGGCACGTGTCAGCCAAGGCCGATCCAATCGGCGATGAACGAACCATCCAGCGGACGAGGCCCGACCGCGAACTTCGATCAGTCCTGGTAGATCATCCACCACCGCCCGCCGAGATCCAGTTCCCAGTTGGTGTTCCACCCACTGAACGAGCCCGTCGGAGCAAGATGCACGAGGAAGACGCCGCCGCCGCGGCCGCCGGTCAACTGGAACCCAAGACTGCCCTCGGACTTCGACTTGACCGCGAGGATCTGGTAGCCGCCGATCTGCATTCGACCGGCAGGAAGCCTGCCCTCCGCCGCCCGGATCTCGGCGACCGCCGCGTCGAATCGCGCTCGATGCAGCTCGAACACGAGACGAAAGGGCCAGTCGGTGAGGACCACGCTCGCCATGATGAGCGGCACCGCGATGCACGCCATCCGCCACCGCCGCGAAAGCATGATCGGCGGGATCATCGCCATGACGGCGCCGAGGAGAAGGATCGGCGACATGGCGAACGCGAACAGCCACATCCACTCTCGCCACCCCACGGCGCTGCACAGGATCGCGACGATCAGCGCGGCAACGCCGAAGAGGGCGAGGCCCTTCGTCAGCCGCCCGAGCGCTCGTCGCACGGGAAACGGACTCTCGCCGGTGGTGCGCGGATCGTGCGGATCGAAGTCTCGCCCGCACTCGGGGCAGACCGGCTCGGTCACGCCGCGCAGCGAGTGGCTGCAGCCGAGGCAGTAGCGGGTGCTCCCTGAACTCGCGGCCGCGCGAGCCGACAGGGAGGTGGTCAGCGGACCGAGCGGTTCGAGTTCAACCAAGAACGCCCGAAGCCCGGCTCGACGCGCCGAGCCGACCCGACGGCACTCGGCCATTCCCACGAAAACCGCCCCGCGGGACCAGCCGGAGCCGATCGCCGCGGGGCGTGTTCAGGGGTGAGAGGACATCGAGCGCTCGCGGACTCCTCAGCGCTCGCGAACCGATCGGATCAGAGCACGGGGCCCCAGTTGAGGAGCACCAGGCCGAGGTCCGCGCCATCGACGATGCCGTCGCCATTCACGTCCGCCGCCGGATCGTCGGTGTCCCAGTTGAGCAGCAGCAATCCGAGGTCGGCGCCATCGATCGTGCCGCTTCCGTCGATGTCCCACGGGAACTCGATCTCCGGCATCTCGAACACCGTCGCGGCGTACTCCTGCTGGGCCACCCCGCCGGGATAGAACGCGAAGCTCACCGACCCCGCGAAGGCGAGCGTCTCGCCATCAAGGGTCTGCGGCAGGACGAAGCGTCCCACCCGAACCTGCCGCGTCGCCGGATTGGTGAGCCCTTGCAGGTTGAACGGGTTCGAGTTGAACCAGCCCGCACCGACCGGAGGCAGCGCCTCGTCCCCGGTGCCGAAGTCCGGATCGAGCGTCGTGGTGTTGTTGCCCGCAGGACCGGCGGTGCCGCCGATCAGCACGTAGCTGTCGATGCCTTCGGTCGCGGGATCGGTGAGCGAAGGCAACCACGTGCCGCCGGCGAAGTCGTTCTGCACGAAGGCGGCCGACTCGCTCGGGATGATCACCGAGTCGTAGACGTTCACCACCTGCACCGACGTTTCGTCGAAGCGTGCGAAGACGTCGACCACCACGTAGCGGGCGCCGTCCGCGACGACCTGATCGATCTCGGCGAACCAGCCCTCGAAGACCGCGGTCGGCTGACAGTTGGTCTCCGCGACGCCGTCGCAGTTCTCGTCGACGTCGTTCTCGCAGATCTCCTCGGCGCCGGGATTGATCGCCGGATCGCCGTCGTCGCAGTCGCTGTCGTCGAGAACACGGCCGGCCGGAGCCTCGCAGGCGAGGACCCCTTGGTCGGACGAATCGCCGTACCCGTCGCCGTCGTCGTCGAGATACCAGCGCTGCGCGTCCGCGTCGTCGAAGCCGCAGCCGCAGATGCCCGGCTCGGTCTTGTTCGGATCGGTCGGACACTCGTCGAGGCAGTCGGGCGTGCCGTCGGCATCGGTGTCGGTGTCGGGCACGCCGCAGCCGCAGCCGCCGGGCGC
>JBMTTG010000053.1:0-14142 GCA_049449095.1 Phycisphaerales bacterium
ATCCTCGCATCCGCCTCCTTCGGGCTGGCTCGAGGTCGATCGCAGACGGCGAGCCCGGCACGCTTCAACTCTCCGGAGGCCTCGTCCACGCCCTTCAGCTTGGTTGCGACCTCGCCCGCGGCGCATTCATCGCTCGCTTCGATGCCGACGACGAGTGCCATCCCGAACGCCTCGCGCGTCAGGTGGCTCTCCTTCAGGCCCGTTCCGAGATCGGCGTGGTCGGAAGCCTCGTCGAGTTCGGCGGCGATCCAGCCACGGCTGCCGGCTACGCCGAGCACGTCGCGTGGACCAACTCGCTCCTCGACCACGAGGCGATCGTGCTCAACCGGTTCATCGACTCGCCGCTTCCGCATCCAAGCGTGACCTTCCGTCGCGAACTGATCGAACGGTTCGGCGGCTATCGCGGCGGCGCGTTCCCGGAAGACCATGAGCTTTGGCTTCGCTGGATCGACGCCGGCGTCCGCTTCGCCAAGGTGCCCGAAGTGCTGCTTCGATGGAACGATCCGCCGGATCGCCTCTCGCGCTGCGACCCCCGCTACTCGATCGACGCGACCTCCCGGCTTCGCTGCGAGCATCTGGCGATCGATCTCGAACGTCGTGGAGAGACCAGACCGCTCTGGCTCTGGGGGGCAGGCCGCATTACCCGCCGCCGCTTCGATGCGCTCGCTGAGCGAGGCTTCCCGATCGCAGGCTTCATCGACATCGATCCAGATCGCGTCGGCCAACGGTCGTTGGGTGTGCCCATCGTCGGCCCGGACCGACTGCCCGCGATCGAACGCTCGTACATCATCTCCGGCGTCGGCGTTCGCGGCGCCCGCGAGGAGATCCGCCGGACGCTCGCGCGTTCCGGCCGCCGAGAAGGCGCAGACTTCCTCATCGCTGGATGAACAGCGACGCCCGGCGAGCGTCGCGCTGCCACGCGATGCTCAGCACTCCGCGTCCACCTCGCGAATGCCTCGCTGTGCGATCAGAACCTCGTGGAATCGGCCTCCCTCATGCGGCGGGACACGCGTGAAGCGATCTCGGATCCGCTCCGCCGCCGCGGCATCCCGTGCGACGAGGAAGAGGAACCCGCCGCCGCCCGCACCAGGCAACGTCCACGCCGAGAGTTCATGGCGAATCGGCTCGACCATCGCCTCGATCTCCGGCGTCGTCGAGCCAGGATCAAGTTCGCACTTGAGTCGCCACCCTTCGCCGATCAAGCCGGCGATCGACTCTTCGTCGCCACGTTCGATCGCCCCGCGCAACTCGATCGCCGTCTCATGGATTCGATCGACGATCCGCACGACTCGGCGCCCACCGCCGAGCCATCGCCAGACGACCTGCTGCAGAATGTTGCGAGCGAGCCGCTGCAGGCCGGTCGAGTGGACGAGGACGCGTTCACGCCACCACGACTCGGGAATCGCCAGCGGGATCTCGATCGGCACCTGATTCGTTCCCGGCGAGGTCTCCAGCAACTTCGCCCCCGCGGTGATTCCGCCCGCCTGGTCCTGCCAGCCGCCGGCGGTTCCCATGCGCTGCTCGAGTTCGCTGGTCTGCGCGATCAGCGACGCACGATCGAGCGAATGCCCGCCGAAGCGAGCCAGCGCCGCCAGCGTCAAGGCGCCGAGGATCGAACTCGTGCCGAGCCCCGAACCCTTCGGCAAGCGCGACGCGAGGCGCAACTCGAAGCCCCCGCCGAGACGATCGAGGTCCGCGGAGAGCCCATCCCCCTCGGCTGAGCCGACCAACCCCGAGACCGCAATCGCCGTGCGAGGCAGCAACGCCCAGTCGCTCGCATCGCGAGGATCACCTTGGCGGAGCAGCGACTCCGTGTCCAGGAACGCCGTCGATCGTCCCAGATCACGGCTCTCGATCCGGACGATCGGCTCGGCGATGCGTCGCACACTCACCTCGAGCGGCGCTTCGCCATCGACCTCGATCGCGACGTTGACGACCGCGCCGCCTCGCTCGACGCAGATCGGCGGCGTATCGGTCCAGCCGCCCGCGAGATCGATGCGCACAGGAGCCCGAAGCGCCACCAGCTCCGTCCTCGCCGACGAAGGGCTCGCAGACTTCGCCTGCGGCGACGCGTCCATCGCATCGCGTCTTCCGACCATGCTCGCCACCGCCGCGAAGGCACGACACCGCCACTCCTCGCGTGCCAGCGGCTCTCGGGCGATCTCCGACAGCGCCCGCGCGAGCCTCGCTTGATCCTCGCCCGACTCGCCTCGTTCGAATCGACGACGAAGCCACTCGAATCGGGCTCGCTGTCGCTCCTCGGCCAACCGCCGATGATCGACCGACGCGAAGATCTCCGCCGCGCTCCGTGAGTTCGCGCTCCGCTCGACGCGGCTTGGATCCGCAAGCACTTCGTTCGCTCGGGCGACGACCTCGGCCAGCGAGCCGACCGGCCAGATGCGTGCGGTCCACAAGGTTCGATCGTGATCGACTTCGGACCAGCAGTGCTCGCCAAGGCGATCGAGCGGCACGCCGAGCACGGTGCCGCCAGCATCCCGGGCCGTCTTGAAGTCGTCGTCGAGCGCGAAGGCGATCGCGGCGAACGCCTCGTCGTGCACCGGCACGACCAGGAGACCCCGTTCGCTCGGCACCTCGATCCGCACACCCGGATCGGATGGGACGCCCACCAAGATCGATCGAGCCCCAAGCGAAGCCCTCACCGCACCGCAACGATCGACGAACGCGCCCGCACCGACCGCCGAGTCTTCGTCGAGACCTTCGTCGCGACGGAAGGAGCCATCGGCTGCGTTGCGGCCATCGCCGCCGGCCGTCTCGGCCAGCAGTTCCCGCGTCGAACCCGCATGGCGAAAGGCGCATCGTTCGAGGCGCTGCACGCGAAGCGGCGCCACTGAGGCCAGTTCCCGCACCCGGTCGAGGAATCCTGCAACGCGCGGATCCCGATCGCGCCGATCGCTCCACCGTGTCGCCGTCACCGGCAGGAGATCCGCATAGAGATCGATCGGCGGTCCATCGCGGTCGAACACCCCGCAGCACGAGGCCGCTGCCACCCACTCGGCCGCCACGCGCATCGGGATGAATACGAGCCCGCTGTCGACGAGCACGCGATCTTCGCCATCGAGGCAGCCGGCGCTTCGCATCGCCTTGAGCGAGGGCTTTTGCAGGAATCGCTCGACCTCGCCCGACGCTGTTGCGACGAAGACGCCATGACGCGTTCCTCGCTCGGGCGGAGCCGCGAACGCGAGGCACTCGACCGACTCTCCGCCGAAGCGCACCCCCTGGGAGGCGAGGTCGAGCCACACGTCGCCCGAGGCGACGATCACCCCGCCCGCCGCCGGCGACTCGATCGAATCGAGATCGTCGACGATCCGCTCGAGCAGCGTCGGCACCTCGATTCGCATCGACCGCTTCGTCGCGCCGGGAGGATCCGGCATCGGCGCAAAGATCTTGCCCTCGGCGGCGTAGGCGGGAAGGCGCCTCGAGTCGCCGCCGGAATGGACGATCGCGACCGTTCGGCCCCGAAGCAGCGCCGCCATCGCCTCGGCGTCGGTGTTCAGGCGCGGATCGCCGCCGGTGCGGCGCCGCTCGCGCTCGACGAGCGCCGCGAGCGCCGCCAGTGTCGCCACACCCGAACCCACCCGCCGACCTCCCCCATCGGGCACCACCAGCAGCCGATCGCATGCCGCGGCTCCGAACCCCTCGCGCCATGCCGCATCGCTGCGGATCGTGCGAAGCATCGCTCGGGCCTGTCCTCGATTGGCCGCAGTCAGCGCGAGATCGGTGAAGCCGGTTCGCGTCGGGGCGCCGCCATTCATCCGCGCCGTCTCCGTCGCCAGAGATCGATCGCGACCGCAAGGATCACGATGTGCCCGACGATCATCTCCTGCACGTGGTTCGGCCAACCGAGCACCGCGCAGCGGTTGCGGAGATAGGCGATCATCAGCGCGCCGACGAGCGTTCCGAGCACGCTGGCGCTTCCGCCGGTGAGCGAGGCGCCGCCGATCACGACCGCCGCGATCACATCGAGCTCGAGGCCGATCGCCACCGTCGGATCGCCGGATCGGAGTCTCGCGAACTGAAGCAGTCCCGCCGTGCCGGCCAGCGTTCCCGCGATCGCATAGGAGAGGAATCGAACGCGACCCACCGCGATCCCGCATCGCTTCGCCGCCGCCTCGTTGCCCCCGACCGCGAGCAGATGCCGCCCCGGCACCGTGCGATGCACGAAGAAGGCTGCCGCAGCCGCGAGCGCCAGCAGGATCCACACCCCGGGCGCGACGAGCATCCATGCGGCGGGCGGACGCGGCGTCGCGAGCGTCTCGAGGCCGTTCGTGGGCGCGGAGATCGCCCGCGAACCGGAGATCCACTTGGCGACGCCCCGGAAGAACCCGAGCGTGCCGAGCGTCGCGATGAACGGGGGAAGTCGAAGCCCCGCGACGAGCAGACCGTTGTAGGCCCCGCAGAGAAGCCCCACGCCGATCGCCGCGGGAATCGCCAGCCACAGGCCATGACCATCGCGGAGGAGGATCGCCGCGACGACTCCCGAGAGCGCGATCACCGAGCCCACGGAGAGATCGAGCCCCGCCCCGGCGATGACGATCGTCGCACCGAGCGCCGCGATCCCCACGATCACCGCGTGCACCGCGACCGTCCGGGCCTGGTCCGGCGTCACGCCGAGATGCGGCGGAATCGCGAAGAAGACCGCCACCACCACCGCGAGGCCCACGAGCGGCGCCGCCACGCGCCACCACGAGCCCATCGTGCGCGACATCGATGCCTCGATCGATCCGCTCAACAGACGCCTCGCTTCACGAACCGCCGCCGCCGAGCATCGCTTCGAGATCCGGCGACAGCAGATCCCGATGCCGCGGCTCGTCGATCTCCTCGGAGATCACGAGCACCGCACCGGTGTCGATCCGCGGCTCGAGCGGCTCGCCCTGCAGCGCCTTCACCGCGGCCTCGACGCCGAGCCGCCCCATGCGGACCGGGTCCTGCACGACGAGGCCATCGATCGAGCCCTCGCGAAGCGCCGCGACGAGATCGGGGCTCGCATCGAAGCCCACGAAGAGCACCTTGCCGGCGAGCCCCCGATCCTCGAGCGCGCGGAGCATTCCGTAGGTCGAGCTCTCGTTGGGACAGAAGACCGCGTCGAAGGCATCCTCTTCGCCGCGCGGTGCGACCGACGAGAGCAGGTTCTCCGAGGCCTCCTGCGCGGTCGCCCGCGTCGCGCCCGCGAATCGCCGCGGATCGATCAGCTCGAACCCGCCCGCCTCGGCGATCGCCGACACGAAGCCCTCTTCGCGCTGCGTCGTGCTCTCGGAGCCTTCGAGGTAGCGAAGAAGCAGCACCCGTCCCACGCCACCGAGCACTCTCGAGACATGCTCGCCCGCAAGGCGGCCGGCCTGAAAGTTGTCGGTCGCGATGAAGCTCTCGTAGTCGGTGCCCGGCTCGCCTTCGAGCCCGGAGTCGATGATGACCACCGGCCGACCCGATTCGCGGATCCGCTTCACGGGGGCGACGAGCGCCTGCCCGTCGAGCGGCGCGAGCACGATCGCGTCGAAGCCGCCCGACTGGAGGTTCTCGAGCAGCGCGATCTGCTGCTCGCGGTCGTCCTCGCGATCGGGACCGCGAAAGACCATCTCGACCGCCACGCCGGAGTCGGTGAGATCGCGCGTCGCGGCGAGCGCGCCGGCCTGCACCGACCGCCAGTACTCGTGCGTGGTGCCCTTGGGAACCACGGCGATGCGGATCGCGTCGTTGGAAGCCTCGCTCGCCTGCGAAGCGGCATCCTCTCCGCCTTGCCCGCACCCGGCGGCGAGGGAGGCGGCGAACGCCAGCCAACCGAGAAGGTGATGCGGCCGCAGGGCCTGATCGAGTCGAGTCATCGCGCGTCTCCGGGGTCGAGGCGAACGCAGATGCTACCGGTCGGGGACTCGCCGCCGTTACCTTGGCCGGATGCCCGTCTTCACCCAGTGCCTCGACCTCGTCGACGATCCCGAACTCGTGCGGGAGTACGTCGAACTGCATCGCCAGGTCCCCGCCGCGGTCGAGTCGGCCCTTCGGTCGATCGGCATCACCAGCCTGCGGATCCACCGCCTCGGCACGCGGCTCTCCATGACGATCGAGACCCGCGAAGGCTTCGACCCCACCCGCGACTACCAGCGCTACGCCGAGCACCCCGAGGCCGCCGCGTGGGACGCCCGCATGCGGAAGTACCAAAAGCCCTCGCCCGGCGCGAAGCCTGGCGAGTGGTGGGCGGCGATGGAGCCGGTGTACGAGTTGCCCCGGACTCGGGAGTCGTCTGGTTCGTAGACGCCGGTTCGTAGACGCCCCGACCGACCGCCTCAGCGTCGGCGGCGGCGGACCACGCCCGCAGCAAGCAGGACCGCGACGCCGCCACCCGGCACCGCCGAGGCATTGGCGATCGTCCACGTGCCGTTCGAACCATCACCGTTGACGTCCGTCAGGACGAGCAATCCCCCACTCGTCTGGTGGGTCACGCTGCTGTCCAGGAAGAAGGTGCCCCACGCGGACCAGACTTCCGAATAGGAAAGATCGTTGAAGATCCAGAGCGGCCCGCCGAGAGCGCCGCTGGCAATGACAGCCGCGCCAGGTCCACCGGTCCAATTGGGAGTTGTCGAGAGATCCAACGGGCCAAAGCCGGCCCCGCCAGCGGCTGAGCCGAGGACACTGGAGTAATCGGCCGAGAACACTCCCCAGACGAAACTGCTGCTGCCGGAGGTGTAGTTCGACATGGTCACCGTGGCGACAGGGCTTGACGTCCCTCCGATCCACAGCGTGACCGTCGTTGGAAGGAAGTAGACGGGTAACCCAGTGGGTGTCCCATCATTCAACGTCCCGCTCTGCACCTGGTTCGAGTCCGCGGTCGCGGTCATGGTCCAGGACTCGTTGGTGAAGCTCGTACCACCGACTGAGCCGCTGATCGTCGAGTTCCCGCCGGGGCTGATCGTCGAGTTCCCGCCGTCGAGGGTGTAGTTCATCAGCGCCGCCTCGGCCGGATCGACGGCAAGCCCGGCAACGCCGACTCCTCCGAGGACCAGCAGAAGTGCGAGCGAGCGGTGATCGCGCGACGACACGAAGGTTGAATGCTGCATGGTTGCCTTGCAAGTTGCGGGACGCGGACACCGGTCCTTGGCCCCCGTTGCAGGGGCCAAGGATCGGTCGATGCGGACGGGTTGTTTGCGTCCTGCCGAGGAGAACCTACCCCCCGGCGGACCAAAGGCAATCTCTTTCGCGAAGTTCGGCCGATCCCGCGGCATCGACGTCCGAGGGGCCCGTCGATCGGCCCGCCGCGCTACCGACGCCGCGATCCGGAGCCGCCACGCCGCACGCTGTCCTTGCCGAAGCGGTCACGCACCGAGTCCGCGGCCCGATCGATTCGCCGATCGCGCTCGCGCGCTGGATCCTCGAAGAGCGGCCGCTGCGCGCCGGGACCTTCCTTGGGCGTCAGCGCCGCGGCGGTCACGCCGAGCAGGCGGAGCGGCTGCGGCCGGCCGCGCGAGAAGTCGCGCAGGAACTCCTGCAGCAGCCCGCAGGCGACGTCGCCGATCGCGCCGGTGGTGTCGGCGCCCTCGTCGAGTCGGCGGCTTCGCGAGAAGGTGCGGTACTCGGGCGTGCGGATCTTGACGGAGACCTCCCACGCCATGCGGCCATGACGCCGAAGCCTCTCGCCGATCTGCTCGGCGTAGCGCCGCAACTCGGCCTGCTGCAGGTCCGCATCCTCGAGATCGGTCGCGAAGGTCCGTTCCTGCCCGACGCTCTTCGCCTCGCGGTCGGCAGTGACGGTGCGATCGTCGAGGCCTGCCGCGAGCGCCTTGAGGCGCACCGAGCCCTCGCCGAAGCGCTTGGCGAGATCGCGTTCGTCCGCCCGCTGCAGGTCCGCGAAGGTGCGGTAGCCCGCGGCACGGAACTTGAGCGCCCCCGCCGGGCCCACGCCCCACATCCGCTCGATCGGAAACTCCGCCAGCGTGTCCGCGAGCCCGTCGGGGTTGAGCACCGCCAGACCGTCGGGCTTGGCCATCTCCGAGGCGAGCTTCGCGCAGAACTTGTTGGGCCCCACGCCCACCGAACAGGGAAGATCGAGGGCGTCCTTCACCTTGCGGCGGATCGCGCGGGCGATCGTCTGGCCATCGCCGAGCAGGCGCTCGCATCCGGTGACGTCGAGGAACGCCTCGTCGATCGAGACCGGTTCGACGAGTGGGCTGAACTCCTCGAGGATCGCGAGGATCTCGCGGGAGACCTCCTGATAGCGCTGCATGCGCGGCTTGATCTGCACCGCGTCGGGGCAGCGCCGCAGCGCCATCGCCATCGGCATCGCGGAGGAGACCCCCTTGGCGCGGGCCTCGTAGCTCGCCGCCGCGACCACGCCTCGCCCGCCACTGCCGCCGACGACGACCGGCTTGCCCCGCAGCTCGGGCCGATCGCGCTGCTCGACCGACGCGTAGAAGGCGTCCATGTCGACATGCAGGATGGTTCGGTGCTCACCCATGGCGTCGTGTCGGCTCCGAGATCAGGCGCCAGGCCCGTTCGCCGAGGCATCGACCGGCGGCTGCCAGAACGCCCCGCCGATCGCCGGCGGCACGGCCTTCAGCTTCCCGAGCTCGGTCATCTGCTCGGCAAGCGTCTGCCATCGCTCGACGGTCATCCAGCCGATCGCGTTCGCCTTGGTGACGTCGTCCTCGACGAGGAACCGCTGCTTCTCCACCGCGAGGTTCATCGCCTCGAGGCTCATCGCGGGGTTCAGCCTGGACATCGCCTCGTTCGCGCGGATGGGGCTCTCCAGGTACGCCGCCCATCCGCGGCGAAGCGCCGAGACCATCGCCCGGCAGATGCCGGGATTCGCATCGAGGTACGTGCGGGTGGTGACGATCACCGCCGTGTAGGGGTTGAACCCGCTCTCGAGCACCGGAAAGACCCGCGTCGGCACGCCCTGCAACTCGAGCGTGACCGGCTCGGCGAAGACGAAGCACTGCTTGGCGAGCATCGGATCGTTCAGGAAGTTCGCAAGCGCCGGCGAGTGGGCGACCATCTTGAGCCGCTCGCCGCCGTACCTGCGGTTCAGGTAGGTGACGAACGGAAGATTCGATTCGCAGGCGATCGTCGCGTCGCTGCGCCAGAGCTCTTCGAGCGTCTTCCACGGGCTCGACGCGTGCACCATGATCGCGGTGGGATCGCCCTGGAAGGTCGCGAAGATCGCGACGAGCTCGCCGCCCTGATCGTTGATCGCCAGCATCTCGCCGCCCGAGACGACGCCGAAGGGCACCTTGCCCGAGGCGACGAGCTGCGCCGCCGGCACCGCCGGGCCGCCGGCGAGCAGTTCGACCTCGAGACCCGCGCGATCGAAGTGGCCGTCGAGCTGCGCCTGCCAGAAGCCTCCGAACTCGGGCTCCGGCACCCAGTTGAGCTGCACCGCGACCTTGGTGCGGCCGCTCGAGGCGGCATCGGGATCTCCGCACCCGGTGAGCGAGATCGCGACGGCGAGAGCGGTGGTCGAGCAGACGGCTCGCATCATGGAGAACTCCTTGTCTCAGAGCGGTTCGGCAGGCGGACTCAGTCGGACGACGACCGCGCGGACGCATGCCAGCGACGCAGCAGCAGCCACCCGCCGAGGTTCACGATACCGAAGAGGGCGAAGCCCACGATCGCCGCGAGGCCGATCGCCCCGAACATGAGGTCCGTCCGGTACTCCTTCATCGCCGAGACGATCACCATGCCCAGCGGGGCACGGTCGCCTGCGTAGGCGCTGACGAACTCCCCGACGATCGCCCCGATCACCGCCAATCCGGCGGCGATGCGAAGTCCCGTCACGATGCTCGGCAGGCTCGCCGGAAGACGAAGCCGCCACCATCGGGAAACGGCACTTGCCCGATACAGCGTGAAGAGCTCCTCCAGTTCACGTTCCACGCTGCGCATGCCGCCGAGCGTGTTCGCGATCACCGGGAAGAGCGCGACGATCGCCGACGAGGCGATCACCGCGCGTTGCCCATAGCCGAGCCAGACCACGAGGATCGGCGCGAGGGCGACGAGCGGGACCATCTGCAGCAGGAGCGTCAGCGGATAGAAGCCCCGCTCGAGGAAGCGCGAAAGTCCGAGCACGCTTCCGATCGCAACGCCGGCCGCCGCGGCGATCGCGAATCCCGTCGAGGCGCCGATCGCGGTGCCGAGCATCCCCCACGCAAGGCGGTCGCGCTCCGTCCACACCGCCTCGAGCACCGATCCCGGTGCCGGCAGCAGGTACGGGGGGATCTCGAAGAGCTCCACGAGAAGCCACCACCCCGCGAGCGTCGCGGCGATCACCGCGACCGGCGGCGCGAGCACCGAGAGCCGTTCGAGCGAGGGCCTCACTCGGGATTCCCCATCGCGGCAAGCAGCATCCGATAGACCTCGCGAACGAGTCGCGCGAAGTGGTCGGTGGCGCGGATCTCGGGCGTTCGTTCAGGCAGGTCCACCGCAACCTCGCCGATGATGCGTCCCGGTCTCGGCGAGAGCACCACGACCCGCTCGGCAAGGAAGACGGCCTCGGGGATCGAGTGCGTCACGAGGATCGCCGTGAAGCGCTCGTTCATCCAAAGCTCGTGCAGCATCTCGTCGAGCCGATAGCGGCTCACCTCGTCGAGCGCCCCGAACGGCTCGTCGAGCAGCAGCAGTTGGGGGTTCCCCACGATTGCCCGCGCCACCGCGGCCCGCATCCGCATGCCGCCGGAGAGCGCCGCGGGCCGGGCCTTCAAGAAGCCGGCGAGGTCGACCTTGCCGATCGCCGTCGCGGCCCGCATCCGGCGCTCCGCCTTGCCCATCCCGGCGAGTTCGAGCGGCAACGCGACGTTCGCGCCGACGGTGCGCCACGGAAGAAGCCGCGGCTCCTGGAAGCAGTATCCGATGCGCGGCGAGTCGCCCGCGGAGACTCCCGAGAACCCGAACCGACCCGCGGTCGCCCGATCGAGCCCGGCGAGGATCCGAAGGATCGTCGTCTTCCCGCAGCCGGACGGTCCGATCAGCGCCGTGAACGAGCCCGGTTCGATCGACAGGTCGACGGCACGAAGCGCCTCCACCGATCCAGCGTTGCCGCCGTCGAAGACCCGCGAGAGACCGCGAAGCTCGACGCCGGCGGCGGTCGGTCGCGTGATCGAGGTGGCGGCGCTGGGACTCATTCGCAAGCGAGCGTAGCGAAGGCGTCGGCCTCTCGGTGGCCGCGGTGTCGTCGAGGCGATCGCGCGGCTACCTTTCCCGGATGAGCCCTGCCGCCGCCACCTCCGTCGCCTTCGTCGATCCAGCCACCGCCTCCGCGACCGTCGAGGCGATCGTCGCCGCCCATGGCGAACCCTGCCGGGCTCGCGCCGAGCGAGGCGTCGGTCAGTGCGCGAAGGTCTGGCGGGAGTCCGATGGCGATGCGAACGCCTTCCGAGCCTTCTGTATGGAGCACTTCGCCGCGAGCGACGACGACCGGCGACGGCTGCTCGAGCGGCTCGAGATCGCCCTCGAGCAGGTCGGCGGCCATCTCTACGAGATGCGGCGGAACCTTCGCCGCTGGAGCGATCTGGTGGGCGAGTCGATGCCGAAGCTCGACGCGATGCTCGCGACGTTCGACCCGGCTCCGGACTTCGCCGAGCAGTGCTACGCCCAGAAGCTCGCCTTCGTCACGCTGCTCAACCTCGAGAAGCCCACCCTCGACCGCATGCTCGCCGAAGGTCACGCGTGGGACGCCGACCGCTGGGCGGAGGCCCGCGTCGCGATGAGCTTCTCGCCGCGCATCCCCAAGGAGGTCGCCGATCTCGCACGGAGGCTCTCCTTCGAGGCGAACGACTTCGTCGCGCACTTCCACGTTCCCGTCGGCCGCATGGTCGATGCGAACGGCCGTCGCTGGTTCGAGGCCGACCGGGCGCTGCTGGCCCACTGGCTCGTCCGCGAGGAGATCAAGGCGGGCTACAACGATCCGGAGGGTCTCCACAAGCAGCGGGCGCTCGCGTGGGTGCTCGGCCGCTCGATCGACGGCTCGATCCCCAAGGCGGTGATGGAGCGTCGCGGCGAGCAGGACTGGGACCCGCAGGCCAACACGATCGGCGGCGGCGATCCGGGCGAGCTCGTCGATCTCGTGCGCTACGAGCGATGGATGGACCAGTTCCGCGTGGCCCGCGCGAAGGACCCGCACCATCCCGACCACCCCACCGCGATCGACCGCAAGTTCGGCCTCGACCGCGAGATCCCCGAGGAGACCGTCGAGCGCCTGCTCGTCGATCTGCTCGACGCTCCGGTGCGCGGCGAACTCGCGGCGCTGCTGCGCGCGCGGCTCGGGCGAGACCTCGAGGCGCACGACGTCTACTTCGAGGATCTCTTCGAGGCCCGCTCCGCGGAGAGCCTCAACGCCGCGGTGCGCGAGCGCTTCCCCGACGAGTCGGCGTTCGAGGAGCGGCTTCCAGAGGTCCTGCGCGGGCTCGGCTTCACCGAGGGCGACGCGGAGTTCCTCGGACGCCGCGTCCGAGTCGAGATCGCCCGCGGCTCGGGCCACGCGATGCGTCCGCAGCTCGGCGAGTACACCGCGTGGCTTCGCACCAATCGCCTCAAGGACGAACTCGGCTGGGACGGCTTCGACACCGCCATGCACGAGCTCGGGCACAACCTCGAGCAGTTGTGCTCGACCTTCTTCGTGCCGCGGAAGGCGCTGCGCGGCGTGCCCAACACCGCCTGCACCGAGGCGTTCGCGTTCATGTATCAGGGCCTCGCGAAGCGCGTGCTCGGCCTCGAGGATCCGGCGGAGGCGGAGCGGGCGTATCACGAGAACGCGATCTCCGGCATGCTCATGGCGTGCCAGATCGCCGGGCCGGGCCTCGTCGAACTGCGGACCTGGCGATGGCTCTACGAGCAGGGCGACGCCGCAACCGCGGAAGGGCTGCGGGAGGCGCTTCTTCGCAACGCCCGCGAGGTGTGGGACGCGCACTTCGCCGAGCACTTCGGCGCGGATCCCTACCACATCCTCGGCGCGTACCAGCACATGATCGCCCATCCGCTCTACCTGCCCGACTACGCGCTGGGGCGCATGATCGGGCAGCAGATCGCGAGCTTCATGAAGGGCAAGGATCTCGCCGCCGAGACCAAGCGCATCTGCTCGATCGGCTCGCTCACGCCCGACGCGTGGATGCGTCAGGCCGTCGGCGGCCCGCTCTCGGCGAAGGCCCTGATCGACGACGCGGCGGCGGCGCTGCGGGCGATCGGCTGAAGGTGGCGGCGGTTCGATCTCGCGAGGACCGGGTCACGGTCGCCCGGCTACGCTTGAGGCATGGACGTGACCGACGATCCTGTGGACGGTGGCGAATGGGCCGAGTGGTATCGGCTCTCGCCGATCGAGCGATGGCTCGAGAGCGAGCGTCTGTGGATCGCCTACCTCGCGTGCGGAGGCTCGCTTGATCCCGAACCCGATACGCAAAGTCCTTTCTTCGATGCGGAGGCACCGGGTCCAGGCGCTGCTGATGGGCGGCCAAGCGTGCGTCTTCTACGGCGGGGCGGAGTTTAGCCGCGACACCGACCTGGCCCTGCTCGCCGAGGAAGGCAATCTCGATCGCCTGCGTTCGGCGCTCGCGGATCTCCAAGCGTCGCCGATCGCCGTTCCACCTCTCTCGATCGAGGTGCTCGAGCGCGGCCACGCCGTGCACTTTCGCTGCGGCCATCCTGACGTCGCTCGGATGAGCATCGACCTGATGTCGCGTATGCGCGGTGTGGATCCGTTCGAACAGCTGTGGGACCGGCGGACAACCGCGCAGTTCGAAGACGGCTTCGTGATCGAACTGCTCTCGCTTCCGGATCTCGTCGCGGCCAAGAAGACGCAGCGCGACAAGGACTGGCCGATGATCCGTCGACTGATCGAAGCCGACTACGTTGCCCACCGCGACCAAGCGACGCCGAGACAGGTCGCCTTCTGGCTCTCGGAGTCGCGGACCCCTTCGATGCTGGTGGAGACCGCCGCTCGCTGGCCAGAGGCGGCCCTCGAAGCACAGCGGTCTCGACCCCTGCTGTCGCTCGCGAAGCCCGAGGCGATCAGTGAACTCGCCGCGGCAATCGAACAGGAAGAGCGGGTCGAACGGGCCGTGGATCGGGCCTACTGGGAGCCCCGCCGCGACGAACTCTCGCGGTGGCGTCGAGGATCGATGTGACGGTCCGCCATGCACAACGCCCCCC
>JBMTTG010000054.1:0-13991 GCA_049449095.1 Phycisphaerales bacterium
GGCGGCATTCCGTGGGTCAAGGCGGCCGTCGGCGTGGGTGCCCTAGGCCTCTCGGCCTGGGGACTCTCGCTGCTGATGACGCCGGCGGCGGTCTCCGCCGGCACCGGGAAGGACCTGCATGAGGTCGAGGCCGGCAGCTTCAACATCGTGATCCCGGTGAGCGGGGAGCTCGCGGCGGTCCGGCAGGTCGAGATTCGCAACAAGCTCGAGAGCCGCGCGGTGATCACCGAGATCGTCGACGAAGGCACGCAGGTCAAGGCCGGCGACGTCCTCGTCCGGCTCGCCGACGAGGACATCAAGCAGCGGATCCTCGACGCGGAGGACAAGGTCAAGAACGCCCAGAGCGATCTGATCGCCGCGGAGCAGAACCTCGAGATCAAGCGGAGCGCCCGGGAGAGCGAGCTCGAGAAGGCCGACCTCGCGATCGAGCTCGCGACCCTCGCCCTTCAGGCGTGGGAGGAGGGCGAGGTCGTCGCGGAGCGCGAGGAGCTCGAACTCGCCAAGCGCACCGCGGACATCAACGCGAAGCGCCTCAAGGAGCGGTTCGACGAGGCCACGCGACTCGTCGAGCAGGAGTTCCTCAGCCGCGACGAGTACGAGCAGGACCGCATCCGCATGATCGAGGCCGACGCCAAGGTCCGGCAGGCGGAGCTTGCGATCTTCCTGTACGAGAACTTCCAGCATCGTCAGGATGAGGCGAGGAAGCGATCCGACCTCGACCAGGCGACCGCCGAGCGGGTGCGGGTCGAGCAGCGCAACGACGCCGAACTGATCCGCATCCAGGCCGACGTCGACAGCCGGCGCTTCTCGCTGCAGACCGCGAAGGATCGCCTTGCCGATCTCAACCGCCAGCTCGAGCAGTGCACGATCATGGCTCCGATCGGCGGCCTCCTCGTCTATGCCAGCTCGATCCAGGAAGGCCGCCGCGGCGGCGGCGGCGAGACGCCCCCTCCCGCCGTGGGCACCGAACTTCGGCCGAACGAGCTTGTCGCCATCCTGCCCGACACGAGCGAGATGGTGGCGCTGCTCAAGGTGAGCGAGGCGCTCTCCGGCCGCATCCAGTCCGGCCAGCCGGTCACGGTCTTCTCCGACTCGCTTCCCAACATCCCGCTGCGTGGCACGGTGCAGTCGGTGAGCGTGCTCGCCGAAAGCGGCGGATGGCGCGATCCGAACCGCCGCGACTACACCGTGCGGGTGCTCATCGAAGCAGAGCCCGAGCTCGGCCTGAAGCCCGCGATGCGGTGCCGCGGCGAGATCATGCTCGACCGGGTCGAGGAGCAGCCGTGGGTCCCGATCCAGTCGGTCTTCCGCGAAGGGCCGGTCGCCTACGTGCATGTCGCCGGCAATGCGGGCATCGAGCAGCGCCAAGTGACGCTCGGCCGCTCGGGCGAACTGCAGGTCGAGGTGAAGGAGGGCATCGAGCCGGGCGATCGCGTCCTCACTCGCCGCCCGAATCCCGACGAGATCGCGGTCCGGATCCCGAGCGAGGTGTTCGAGGCGGCCCGCAAGGCGCCGGTCCCGGGCGAAGGCATGCCGGGCAGGCCACGCGGCGAATCGGCTCGCGGCGGCGCGTCCGGCGCGGGCGGTCCTCCCGCCGGCGTTCGACGCTCGCGTCCCGAAGGCGGCGCGCCCGGCGCTGCGGGCGGCCGTCCGAGTGGTTCGGGCGGCGCCACGGGTGCCGCCGGCGATTCGAAGCCGGCCGCCACGAACTGATCGCGAGCCTCACTCCGCTCGCCGCATGCGCAGCGCGTGCACGCCCGGCGCGTAGTAGTCCGCGATCGTCTCGTCCGCCTCGAATCCAAGCGACTCGTAGAGCGAGACCGCGACGTCGTTGTCGAGCCTGACCTCGAGTGCGAGGCGACGGCAGCCCCTCCGACGCAGCGCCGCCAGCACGCGCTCGGTCAGCGCGCGGCCGAGCCCGAGCCCTCGCGCCGAGGGATCCACCGCGACGCCGTAGAGGCGTCCGTGCAGCCCGCGCGCGGTGCGGCGCACCAGACCGACCGCCCAACCCAGGATCGCGCCATCGCACTCCGCGACCACCGCGACCGCGCGGGGATTCGCGATCAGGCGGCGGATCCGCGCCGCGTCGAAGATCTCGCCCTCATGCCGAAACGAACGGCGATCGATCTTCGCCAGCGCCGCGACGTCGCGAAGGCTCGCGGCACGGAGCGACCACGAAGATCGATCGCGACGGGACTTCGTCATGGGGTGGACGAGTTCCGCGTCGCGCTCGCGAACGAGCCTTCCGCCAGCGACAGCCCACCGATCCGCGGCTGCCGTCGCGTCGCGAGGATCACTGCGGCGCCGATCGCGATCATCCCGAGGCTCAGCAGCATCGGCAGCGTGATCGGTCCGAGCATGAAGACGCCCTCGTCGGGCTGGCGGAACTGCTCGGTCATCGTGCGCAGCACGCCGTAGGCGACGAAGAACGCGCCGGTGAGCATGCCGCTCGGCCGAGGCTTCCACCACACCGCCACGAGCACGAGCGGAATGATCAGCCCGTCGGTGATCGCCTGGTAGAGCTGCGAGGGGTGATAGGCCGTGAGCAGCGGCGCGAGCGCTTCGACGACGCCGTCGCGGCCGACGTACGCCGCATCGACGAGGCTCTGCGGAAACGGCCGCTGCGGATCGACGAGCGGGCGAAGGTTCTCCAGCAGCGCCGCGTTCGCGAAGTTCGGATCCAGCACCTCCTCGGGGTACTTGATGCTCCACCACGGCGGACTCGCCTGCATCGAGTCGGGCAGCGCCTTGCCCCACAGTTCGCCATTGACGAGGTTCGCGAGGCGCCCGAAGCCGAGCCCCGGCCCGGCGGCGAGCACCACCGGATCGCTCACGTCGCTCATCCGCCAGCCGCGGCGACGCGCGAAGAGCCAGCACGCGATCGCGACGCCGATCACGCCGCCGTGGCTCGACATGCCGCCCTTGTGGATCGCGAGCAGTCCCCACCATGGGAAGGAGTCGTCGAAGGTCCACAGCAGCGGACGGTCGTAGAAGAGGACGTGCCCCACGCGACCGCCGACGAGGACGCCGATCACGAGCCACGTGAGCAGGTCGCCGACCTGATGCGGGGTCAGCGGAACGAGGCCCCGTCGCGCGATCGACCGCAGCACGAGCCAGCCCACGATGAAGCCCGCGAGATAGGAGAGCCCGTACCACCGTGGCCCGACGCCGGGGGCGATCTCGAAGACGAACGGATCGAGGGTGTGGACGAAGCTCTCGGCCAGCAGGAGCGCGGACATGGTGCCAGTATCGCCCGAAGAAGCGATGGACGCGTCCGCAACGCCGGACGTCCGCGGGCGCCGTGAGCGGCCTGCCGGCGTCCTTGTGACGATCCGCGAGACGCGTGCCGCCCCCTCTTGGTTCTCCGGATGAGACCGCTATACTCCCCGCCCTTCCCACGGGACGGCCCCATCGTCTAGCGGTTAGGACGTCAGGTTCTCATCCTGAAAACGGGAGTTCGATTCTCCCTGGGGTCACTCGAAGCCCCCGCGATCTCCGCGGGGGCTTCTTCGTTTCCACCGCCGATGTTGCTCGACACTACCTTGCCCCGATGCTTCGACTTGCCCATCTGATCGATGGCGGACTCGTGCCGCCGGCGGAAGGCCGCTTCGCCCCGAGCCTCGATCCGGCGACCGGGGAAACGATCGCGGAGGTGCCCGAAGGCGACGAGCGGGACGTCGATCGCGCCGTCGAGGCCGCCACGCGGGCGTTCCCGATCTGGTCGGGACTCGCCGCCGCCGAGCGATCGAAGTGGCTGCTTCGCCTCGCCGACGCGGTCGAGTCGCGGCTCGAGGACCTCGCCCGCGAGGAGTCGCGCGACGCCGGCAAGCCGCTCGCGGTGGCGCGGGAGCTCGAGATCCCCCGCGCGATCTCGAACCTGCGCTTCTTCGCGACCGCGATCCTGCACGAGGAGAGCGAGTTCCACGACATGGGCGCCACCGCGCTCAACTACACGCTGCGGCGTCCGCGCGGCGTCGCGGGCTGCATCTCGCCCTGGAACCTGCCGCTCTACCTCTTCACCTGGAAGATCGCCCCGGCGCTCGCGAGCGGATCGACCGTCGTCGCGAAGCCCTCGGAGCTCGCCTCGCTGACGTCGTTTCGCTTCGCGGAGATCGCCGCGGAGATCGGATTCCCGCGCGGCGTCCTCAACGTCGTCTTCGGTGCGGCGCCCGCAGGACGAAGGATCGTCGAGCATCCGGACGTTCCGAGCATCACCTTCACCGGCGGCACCCCGACGGGCCGCGCGATCGCGAAGGTCGCGGGGCCGATGTTCAAGCGCACCGCCCTCGAACTCGGCGGCAAGAACGCCGCGATCGTCTGCGCCGACGCCGATCTCGACGAGGCGGTGCCCACGCTGGTGCGAAGCGCGTTCTCGAACGCCGGGCAGATCTGCCTGTGCGGCTCGCGGATCCTCGTCCATCGCAGCCGCCTGAAGGAGTTCATGGACCGCTTCCTCGGGCACGTGTCGTCCCTCAAGGTCGGCGATCCGCTCGAGACGGAGACCGACATGGGGCCGGTCATCTCGGCCGGGCATCGGGCGAGGATCGAAGGCATGGTCGCGCGGGCGGTCGAGGACGGCGCCGTGGTCGCCTGCGGCGGAGGCCGGCCGGCCAACCTCCCGGCACGATGCCGCGACGGGTTCTTCCTCGAGCCGACGGTGCTGATGGGCGTCCCCGCGGCCTGCGAAGCCGCGCGGGAGGAGTTCTTCGGCCCGGTGGTCACGGTGCAGGGCTTCGACGCCCATCGCGAAGCGGTCGCGATCGCCAACGACTGCGACTACGGACTCGCGTGCTCGCTCTGGACCCGCGATCTCGATCGCGCGCATCGCATGGCCGCGGCGATCGCGGCGGGCGTGGTGTGGATCAACTGCTGGCTGCTTCGCGACCTTCGCACGCCCTTCGGCGGCGTGAAGGACTCCGGCATCGGCCGCGAGGGCGGCTTCGAGGCGCTGCGCTTCTTCACCGAGCCCAAGAACGTCTGCGTGAAGCTGCGGAGCTGACGGCTACGCGGGGAGCACCACCACCGAGCCGGGATCGACCGAGAGCCGCACGCGATCGCCGATCGCGGGAAGCCGCTCGGGATCGGGCTGGAAGACCTTCACCTCGCCGCCGTCGCCGTCGAGGGCGACGAGATGCTGCGCGACCTTGCCGAGATACATGGTCGATCGAAGCGTGCCCTCGAGTCGATTCGCGCCGGGATGGTCCGCGCCGATCCGCAGCGCTTCGGGTCGGATCGAGAGCGTGACGCCCGCCTTGGGCGGGCTCGCCGGGTCGAACGCCGTCGAGCGCATCTCGCCCGCGGGCGTGCGCAGCGTCGCGGCGTCGCCTTCGACCGAGAGCGTCTCGGCGTCGATGAAGTTGCTCTCGCCGAGGAAGTCCGCGACGAAGCGGTTCGCCGGGCGGCGATAGAGGTCGCGCGGCGGCCCCTGCTGCATCGCCTTGCCGTCCCGCAGCACGACCATGCCGTCGGCCATCGAGAGTGCCTCCTCCTGATCGTGCGTGACGTAGACCGCGGTGAGGCCGCTCGCCTCGCAGATCGCACGGATCTCCGTGCGCATCTCGAGGCGGAGCTTCGCGTCGAGATTCGAGAGCGGCTCGTCGAGCAGCAGCACCTGCGGCTCGACGACCATCGCCCGCGCCAGCGCCACCCGCTGCTGCTGACCCCCGGAGAGTTCCGTCGGCTTGCGGGCGGCGAGAGCCTCCATCCGCACGCCGCGCAGGGCCTTGTCGACCTTCGCGGCGATCTCGTCCTTCCCGAACTTGCGCACCTTGAGGCCGAACGCGACGTTCTCGAAGACCGACAGGTGCGGCCAGAGCGCGTAGCTCTGGAAGACCATCGCCGTGCCCCGCTTCTCCGGCGGCACGCGGCTGACGTCGCGGCCGTCGAAGAGCACCCGCCCCTCGTCGGGCCGGATGAAGCCCGCGAGCATCCGCAGCAGCGTGGTCTTGCCGCAGCCGGAGGGCCCGAGCAGGAAGTAGAGGTTGCCCGCGGGAATCGTCAGGTCGACGCCATCGACGGCGACGGTGCGGCCGAACCGCTTGCGGATTCCTTCGAGTCGGATCTCGGTCATGGGGCGGAGAGGATAGCGGTGGCTTCGCCCCGTCCGCGTCCGAGGTACGCTCGCGGCATGGATCCGATGGCGAGGCTCGAGCGTTCCCTCCGCAACCGCCCCCGCGGCCGCGATGCGGCGATCGGCGGCCTGCTCGGATCGCTCGAGCGCGACCTTCGCCGCAACGCCGACCGTCTCGGGGCGGCGGCGGAGGCGTGGGTCGATCTCGCGCCGAGGGAACTGCTCGATTCGACCGCGGTCGAGGGATTCCGCGGCGGCGTGCTCGACATCTCGGTCGAGAGCGCCGCGGCGAAGTTCCGCATCGACCGTGCGCTGCGCGAAGGGCTCGAGGCGCGGCTGAGAGAACGGCTCGCGACGCTGCGCAAGGTCCGCGTGCGGGCGGGCGGAACGGTGCGCTGAGCGGAGATCGCGGGCGCGTGCGGCGCGGCATCGCGTCGCGAATTCGCCACTCGTCGGGTTGACCTCCTCGCCTCGTGGCCTAGGGTGACTTCACAATCTCTCTCTGCAGCGCCTCGATCGCGGCGGAGCCGTCTCCGGCTTCGCGGCGGGCGCTGTGCCGAACTCGCGACGGTTCGTGGCGATGAAGGCGCCGTCCCCAGCGGCGCCGGCGATGTCGTCGACTTCATCGATCGCGCGGACCACCTCCACGAAGGGAGCACCGATGAACACCCCGCCTTCCAATCCGATCTCCTTCGAAGCGGACCTCGACGCCTCCGCGCAGCCCGCCGAGCGCGGCGTGCCGAGACTCCGGGTGCGCCTTCCTCCTGCGCCCGACGCGGTCGAGTCCGGGCTCGACCAGGACGAGGAGTGGTGCGAGGTCGAGATCGACGGCCGCTGGAGGCGGATCCGCTTCCACGACTACCACGAGGTCTTCGGGATTCCCGGCCTCTACGAGACGCTCTTCGCGAAGCGCCTCGAGTGCCGCTCGCCGACCCGGGTGGTCTCGCTGCTCGAGGATGCGCTCGACGAGCATCCCGAGGCGCCGGGCGACCTTCGCGTCCTCGACGTCGGCGCGGGCAACGGCATGGTCGGCGAGGAGCTTCGCCGTGCGGGCGTCGACGACGTGATGGGGATCGACATCATCCCCGAGGCCCGGGTCGCCGCGGAGCGCGATCGCGAAGGCACCTACCGCGACTATCTCGTCGCGGATCTCACCTCGCTCGACGAGGAGCATCGTCGCCGCATCGAGTCCTTCTCCCCCAACTGCCTCACCGTCGTCGCGGCGCTCGGCTACGGCGACATTCCGACGGAGGCGTTTCTCTCGGCCTGCTCGTTCATCCCCGAAGGCGGCTGGATCGCGTTCAACATCAAGGAGGACTTCCTCGTCGAGGACGAGGATCGCAGCGGCTTCTCGTCGCTGGTGCGGACGCTGCAGCGCGAGCGAGCCCTCGAGGTCGAGGCGATGCGGCGCTATCGCCATCGACTTTCCGTCCACGGCGATCCGCTGCACTACGTGGCGATCGTGGGACGGAAGCGTCGACCCTTCGGCCGCCGCGCGTCCTAGGGGCGGCGCAGCCATGATCCGATTCGAGGGCCTCGGCTGCTCATTCGACGGCGGTCGCACCTGGCCGGTGCGAGGGCTGGATCTCCGGATCGATGCGGGCGGCATGACCTGCCTCGTCGGCGCCTCGGGCTCCGGCAAGAGCACCACGCTGCGAACCGTGAATCGGCTCGTCGAACCGCGCGAGGGACGCGTCACGCTCGACGGCCGCGACGTCGCGTCGCTCGATCCGATCGCGCTGCGCCGCGGAATCGGCTACGTGCTGCAGCACGTCGGGCTGCTTCCGCACCTCTCGATCCGCGAGAACGTCGGGCTCGTGCCGCGCCTGCTCGGCGAGGCTCCTGCGTCGATCGCCCGCCGCAGCGCGGAACTCCTCGATCTCGTGGGACTCGAGCCGAGCGAGTTCTCGAAGCGCCGGCCGCGGGAGCTCTCGGGCGGACAGCAGCAACGGGTCGGCATCGCCCGGGCGCTCGCGGCACGTCCGACGGTCATGCTGCTCGACGAGCCGTTCGGCGCGCTCGATCCGATCACCCGCGAGTCGATCCGGGAACGGTTCCGCGCGATCCACTCCCAGCTCGGTCTCACCACGATCCTCGTCACCCACGACATGGCCGAGGCGCTCCTGATGGCCGACGAGATCGCGGTCTTCGAGAAGGGGCGCCTTCTTCGGCATGGCACGCCGCCGTCGCTGCTCGCGGATCCGGGCGATGCGATCGTCGAATCGCTGCTCTCGACACCCAGGCGCGAGGCGGCGAGGCTCGCATCGCTCGCGGGGCCCACGACGACGGACGGGCGGGCCGGGGAGTCCGCATGCCGCTGAGCGAGCACCTCTCGGAGATCTTCGACCGGCTGCCGGCGCTCGTGTCGGCACACCTTTCGCTCAGCGTCGCGGCGATCGTCGCCGGCGCCGCGGTCAGCGTGCCGCTCGGCATCGCCTGCGCGCATCGCGCATCCCTGCGTGGACCGGTGCTCGCCACGGCCGGCATGGTGCAGGCGGTCCCGGGCATCGCGCTGCTCGCGCTGATGGTGCCGCTGCTCGCGGCGATCGACGCGGTCACCGGACCTTGGCTCGGGATCGAAGTCCCACCGCTGGGGTTCTGGCCGGCCCTCGTCGCGTTGTGGCTCTACTCGATGCTGCCGATGCTGCGGAACACCGTCGTCGGCCTGCGCTCGCTGGATCCAGTCGTGCTCGAGGCCGCCACGGCGATGGGCATGACGCCGCGGCAGCGCCTTCGGATCGTCGAACTCCCGCTGGCGATGCCGATGCTCGTCTCGGGCTTGCGCACCGCCACGGTCTGGACCGTCGGCACCGCGACCCTCGCGACCCCTGTCGGCGGAACAAGCCTCGGGGCGCTCGTCTTCGGCGGCCTGCAGACCCGCAACTGGACCATGGTGGTCGTCGGGTGCATCGCCTGCGCGGGGCTCGCGATCGGGCTCGATCTGCTGATCGGCGAGGTGGAGCGCGCGGCCGCGGCACGGCGCCGTCGTCTCGCCGCGAGTTCCCTGCTCGTCGCCGCGATTGCGGCCGGCATCGCCTGGCCGGCGCTCGTCGACGGCCACCGAACGGCAATCGTGAATGCGACGCAAGACTCGCGTGCCTCGACGCTCGACCGGCCGGTTCGGATCGGTGCGAAGACCTTCACCGAGCAGTTCGTGCTTGCGCGGGTCGTCGCCGCCGAACTCGGCGAGGCCGGCTTCGAGACGGAGATCGTCGAAGGGCTCGGCTCGACGGTCCTGTTCGACGCGCTCGCCAGCGGCGAGATCGACGTCTGCGTCGACTACTCGGGCACGCTCTGGACGAACGTGCTCGGGCGTGCAGCCGGCCCCGGCGCCGCCGAGGTCCGCGAGGAGGTCGCGTACCGGCTCGCCCTCGACCAAGGGATCCGCGTGCTCGGCCCGCTCGGCTTCGAGAACGCCTACGCCGTGGCATTGCGCCGCGAGACCGCGGACACGCTCGGGATCTCGTCGATCGGCGACCTCGCGGCCCACGCCGCCGACTGGAGGTTCGGCGGCGACTACGAGTTCTTCGCTCGTCCGGAGTGGCGATCGATCCGCGAGACCTATCGACTCGATCCCCTCGAACAGGTCGGGCTCGACGCGACCTTCATGTACGGAGCCTGCGTACGCGGCGACGTCGAGGCGATCGCGGTCTTCTCGAGCGACGGCCGCATCGCGGCGTTCGATCTGGCGACGCTCGCGGATCCGCTCGGAGCGATTCCCCCCTACGAGGCGCTGCTGCTGCTCGGCCGCGAGGCCGCGGACGATCCGGCGCTGGTCGAAGCCCTGCGGGACCTGGTCGGCGCGATCGACGTCGAATCGATGCGGGAAGCCAACCTGCTCGTCGATCGCGAGGAGGATCCGGTCAGCCCGTCCCGCGCGGCGGCCTGGCTCTTCGAACGCTATCGAGCCCGCGACTCCGCAAGCAGCAGCTCGACCGCCGCGCCCTTGGAGTAGTTGAAGCCCTCGATCGTGGAGAGCCTCGGCGAAAGACGCGTCAGGTCGGGCCGCGACTCGATCATCGAGACGGGCATCACGACGACGCCGTCGGGATGCTCGGCAAGCCACGCGTCGAGATCGGCCTCGCCGATCCGTTCCACTCGTCCGCGCGTCGCGAAGATCAGGCTGTCCTCGTGGTAGCCGATCGCCGCGAGGGGCCGATCGCCGGCGCCGGCGGCCTCGAGCTCCGCGACGATCCGCGGCGTGATCCAAGTATGCGAGAGCCCCGGCAGCACCAGACCGAAGGCGGTCTGCAGGCCCGCGACCGCCGGCACGAGGGCGAGCAGCTGCCCCGCGAGCACGCGGCCGGAGAGGGTCATCCGCCACGCGACCACCACGATCGCCGCCGCGAGCAGGATCGCGATCGTCGCGAGCATCACCTCGAAGTCCTCGAAGCGCCGCAGTCCCGCGTCGGCGGCGCCTTCGGCAGCGCCGATCCAGCCCGAGCGCCATGCGAAGAGCCCGAGCGCCGCTGGCGCGAGCACCATCACGATGCCAAGTCCCGCCCAGATCCCAAAGCCGATCCGTGCGATCGCGGTGCGGGTCTCGCTCCATCCGCGCGATGCCGCGATCAAGCCGCGTGCCGCCAGCAGCGCGATGGCCGGATACATCGGAAGCGTGTAGTGCGGAAGCTTCGTCGCCGCGAGCTCGAACGCGATCCAGCCCGGCAGGAACCACGAGACGAGAAAGAGCTCCGGGCTTCGCCCGATCCGACGATGGCGCCAGGCGTCGAGCCCGCGCACGATCCATGAACCTTCCCGGGCAGGCGCGCCGCGGCGCCACGCCTTCGAGAACCCCCGGATCAAGCCGAGCCCCGCAAGCAGCGAACCCGGCCAGAAGAGCGCGACCATCAGCACGAGGTGGTAGCCCGGGGGACCCGAGTGCCCCTCCGCCGGCTCGCTCGCGCGGCCGACCGTCTCCTCGAGGATGCGCGACCAGAGCACCTCCCACCCGAGCTCCCGCGCCGCGAGCAGCACCCACGGCAGCGCCACCAGCATGAGGACGACGACCCCCGAGAACGGACGAAGCCGCCACAGCCAGCCCCACGATCGACCCCACCACGCGAGCGCGACCGCCGCGCCGCCGACGACCGCCGGGGTGACCGGACCCTTCACCAGGATGCCGACCCCGACCATCGCCGCGATGCCCACGGTGAGCGCCCACGGGAGCCTCGGATCGCGGCGACGCGTCCAAGCCTTCCACAGCAGCGCCATCGCGATCGTGGTCGAAGCGAGCAGCACCTGGTCGGCACGCGCCTGATGCGCGTCGAAGACGACGACCGGCGCCACCGCGAGCAGCACCGCCGCGAGCAGCCCGCACCGCAGGCCGAACATGCTCGCACCGATCCAGAGGGTGACGACCGCCGCCACCGTCGCTCCGAGCACCGAGGCGAGCCGGTACATCCAGATCTCGTCCGCGCCAGGCTCGGCGATCGCCCGCACGATCGAGCCTTGGATCCAATAGATCGCCGGAGGCTTGTTGAGCCGCGGGCGGTCCTGCACCATCGGCACCACCCAGTCCCGCGGGAAGTCGCCTTCGACCATCTGCCGACTCGCCTGCGCGAAGCGGCTCTCGTCGCGGTCGATCGGCGGAAGCGTCGAGAGCCCCGGCAGATAGACCGACAGGCAGACCGCGATCAGCAGGACCGCCGCGATCAGACGATCGAACCGCGAGGCGAGGTGCTTCCGCGGGCGATCCGCAGCGGAGGACTCCTCGCGGTTCGAACGGTCGGGTGAAGCGTGCGGGTGGGAACTCATCGAGACGTCGGAGGCGGTGCTGCGAAGGGGCCCGGGATGCTACGGGACGCGACGCATGGACGTAGGTCGTTGGTCCAAGCGCGCTTGATCGTGCACCGGCCGCGGTTGGGCCGATGACCCTCAAGCCCCTCATGGGCCCGAGGGGTTCGGGTCTCGCGCAGGTCGCGGCAACGTGGCGTCGGAGCAATCGGCATGTCTGAGCCTTCAGGCGACGCAGCGGCCTTCGACGAGCCGCGCGGCATCGGGCGTCGCGCGGTCGTGCTCGCGGGCTTCTTCCTCGCGAGCTATCTCTTGGGGGTGGTCGCCGCGGGATCGAGCCTGGTCCTGATCGATGCACTCGACGCGCTGGCCGCTCCATGGCACGGCACCGCACGACGCGTTCCGGAGCCCGGCGACTTGCTCCCCGAACTTGTCGCCTCCTGGGTCGGAGCGGCGACCCATCCCTTCACCGCGGCCATGCTCGCGATCCTCGCCGCGATGCAGACCCTGCTTCTCGTGCCGATCGTCGGACCGCTGCGGCTTCGGCCCAACGGCGCGTCGCTGCGTTCGAGCGTGATCGGCGCCGCTGGCATCGCGGGATGCCTGACGGCGATGCTGGTGTTCGTCGCGATCGAAGTCCTCGAACGGACCCTCGATTTCGACGTTGGCCGGCTGCTCGATCTCTCGACGCTCGGCAGCATCGCGCTCTTGCTTGCGACCTGGTCGATCGCCGGCGGGATCTGGTACTGGCTCCTTCGCCGCGCGGGGCGATCCCGCGATCCGAGGGGGCTCGATCGGCTCGTCCGGCTGGTGTTCGCGGCGACGGTCGTCGAACTGGTGCTGACGGTTCCGATCTACGTGATGCTTCGGAAGCGCATGAACTGCTACTGCTTCGCGCCGTCGTTCCTCGCGATCGTCGGCGGCCTGGCGATGCTGCTCTGGATGTGCGGTCCGTGGGCGATCCTCCTGCTCACGCGACGCCGCCGCGAGGCCTGGTCGAGCCTTGCCTGCTCCCGCTGCGGCTATCCACAACGCGCTGGCGGAAGCCGCTGCTCCGAATGCGGGCACTCCTATCCAAGCGAAGGGGCTTCGGCCGCGGCCGGATGAATCGCGGCGTGTTTGGATCGGGTTCAGATTGATCGAATCGGGCGGAGTCGCTCGCTCGGCATCGCGCCGGGAACGCGGCGGCGGCGCAGAATCCCGATCCGCCCGAACGACCCGATCAGCCCATGTCCGTTTCGCCACCGCCGTCACCGCCGAGCCTCGATCTCGAAGGAGCCGCCGCCGAGGAGTCCGTCGCCGAGTCGACGAGCGCCGCGGTCGTGGTCGACGGGTCGGCGCAGGCTCCGAAGGATCCGCCGCAGGATCCGCTGCTCGCCCTCGCGGGCGTCTTCCTCGGCGGCCTGGCGTTCTTCTTCCTCGGCGTCGACGGGATCAAGTCGAATCTTCGTCAGCTCACGAGCCGCCGCTTCCGTGCGGTGATGGGGCGCCTCACCGCCAACGCACCGCTCGCGGCGATGTGGGGCGTGATCTTCGGAGCGATCACCCAGAGCGCCACCGCGGTCTCCTTCATCATGGTCGGCATGATCTCGAGCGGCCTGCTCGCCATGCGGCGGGCGCTCCTGGTGGTGAGCTGGGCGAACGCCGGCACGGTCCTGCTCGTCTTCGTGGCGGCGATCGACATCCGCGCCGCGGTGCTCTACCTGATCGGGATCTCCGGGCTGCTGATCGTCTTCGACCTCGTCAGGCAGGCGCACGTCTCGGCCCGGGTCCTGCTGAGCGTCGGGATGCTGCTGCTCGGCCTGAAGCTCATGAGCGACGCGACGAAGCCGTTCCCGGAGTTCGAGTGGTTCGAGTCGCTCACCGCGATCGTCCACGACTCGACCTTCGGCGTCTTCCTGTTCGGCGCGGTGCTGCGGCTCGTCGTCCAGAGCTCCTCGGCGATCGTGGTGATCGGCATCGCCTTCGCCGGCGCGGGCCTGCTCGACGAACAGCAGGTGCTGCTGCTCATGAACGGCACCGCGGTCGGCGTCGGCGGCACCGTCTTCCTGCTCTCGGGCAAGGCCAAGGGCACCGCGCGGCAGATCGCCCTCTATCAGGGACTCGTCAATGCCGCGATCGGCCTCGTGCTCCTCGGAACCTACTGGCTCGAGCCCATGCTCGGCGTGCCGCTCATGCGATCGTTCGT
>JBMTTG010000055.1:0-13722 GCA_049449095.1 Phycisphaerales bacterium
TCGATCGCGTCCGGTGACGGACGAGCGTTGCCGCGACACGAATGGGCCTCGTGCGGCCCATGGAAGACCGGCTGGTCTGTTCGCCTCGCAGGCGGGGTGTTCGTTCGTCTCTGGAGCGTCGTCTGGCGAGCGGCCGCGGGACGGTGGTCGCTCGTCTCGATTCTCCCGCGAGGGCCGTCACGCATACTATGTACGGCATACCATCGACCACCTGATCCGGCCTCCTTACTCCTCTCTCCTTACTCCTGACTCCTCTCTCTTCGTCTCCTCTTCTCCTCCTCTCCTCTTCTCCTCCTCTCACCCCATGCCCACCCTCGCCGCCACTCTGCTTGCGGGCTCGACGCTGCTTCTGCAAGAGACACCGCCCGGCAACGCCGCGCCGCTCTACCGGCAAGCGTTCACGGCGTGGGAGGCGCTTGCCGCGGAGGATCGCGAGGCGATCGCGAACGCCTTCGGCGATCCGCAGGTGCTCGTCGCCGAGGATTCCACCACGGCCGCGGCGCTGGCGCGAGCCAAGCCGGCACTCGACCTCTTCACCCAGGCCGGCCGCCTCGAGTCCTGCGACTGGAACCTCGATCGGAGCGAGGGCTTCGCGTTGCTGCTTCCGCACCTCGGCCCGATGCGAGCCCTCTCGCGCGCCGCGGCCCTGTCGGCGGTCGGCGACTTCGCGGCGGGCCGATCCGAGGCCGCCGTCGCGATGATCGAATCGATCAGCCGCAGCACCCGCCACATCGCGGCGGACCCGTTCCTCGTCGATTCGCTCGTCGGCGGCGCGATGCTCGGGATCTCGACTTCCGCGATCGACTCGGCCATCGATGCCGGAGCGCTCGACGCCGCGACTGCGGCGAAGCTGCTCGAGGCGCTGCCGACGAACCCGAGCGAGTCGCTCGGCGCCGATCGGGCGATCCGGACCGAAGGCGAGATCTTCGCGCAGGAGATCGAGCGCATCCGAGGCGGCGAGGAGACGATCGCCGACGACATGATCGAGTCCGAGACCGAGGGCGGGCTCGCCTCCCTCAGAGATGTCGACGACGCGAGGTTCGACGCCGCCATGGCGAAGGTCCTCGACTTCGGAGATCGCGCCGCGCTCGCGATGGCCGAGACGAATCCGCAGGCGCGATCCGCCTCGCTCGCGGCGATCGACGCCGAGGTCGCCGCGCTCCGCGAGGCCGACCCGCAGCTCGCCGGCACGCTTCTCTCGCTCGTTCCGTCCTACGAGGCACTCGGCCAGGCGATCGCGCGCGTGGAGAACCGGATCCTCGCCACCCGTGCGAGGCTCGACGCGCTCGCCTCGGGCGAGGATCCGGACACGCTCGCGAACGCCGCGATCGAGTACCTGCGGGCGGCGACCTTCCTCGCGCAGACCCCGCCGAGGCTTCAGGTCTCGTTCGAACTGCTCCGGCTTGCGCCCTCCGCCGCCGACGAGGCCATGCGCCGCGAGGCGAACGACTGGCTCGATCGGATCGACACCGCGGTCCTTGAACGCCTTCGCCGGGCCGGCACCGTCCGCCAGTGCGACTTCGACTTCGGCCGCGCGGACGACATCGCTCCCGGCGACGTGCTGATGCGAAGCGCGTTTGCATCGATGCGAGGCGGCGCACGGCTGCTGCTCGTCGAGGCGAAGCGCCGCCTCGAGCAGGCGGCCGCCATGCCGGCGATCGACGAGGAGGCGAGGCTCGAGGCCACCGCGATCCGAACCCACGCGGTCGACGATCTCGTGGCGGTGGTCGCGATGGCACGGCATCTGGCCGGCGACGCGACCGTGGGCGGCACGCTCGTGTCGGCGTCGATCCTCCAGGACCTCGCCGCGAGCATCGGCGCGATGCGCTCGGATGGACTGCTCGACTCCGAGGCGCTCGAGGCAGTGCGGGCGGCCGGCGCGGCGCTGCCGCGAGGCGATGCGGGCGGTCCGCTGGGCGTCGACGCGGCGAGTCGACGGATCGACCAGGTGGCGATTCGGGGCTCGACGGCGGAGCGGCCGGCGTCGATCGAGTCGGCACTCGTGGCACTGGCGCTCGTGTCCGACGGATGCGACGGCCTCGTGGCGATCGTCGATCAGCCGCTTCTTGGCGCGGACGACCTTGTGAACCTCGACGCCTGGGCGCGGTTGCGCGATCTCCATCGATCGTGGTCGCAGGAGGCGGCCGCGCGGCTCGATCGCGTGGTCCGCGTCGGGGAGATCCCGACCGACTCGATCGGCGGTGTGATGGCACCGCCTTGCACGGTCGATGGTCTCCGGGCGGCACTCACGGCACTGGCGGCCATCGACGAGGCGATCGATGGAACGAGCGTCGAAGCCCCTTGAACCCGGGGTTGGGCGCGGCGACTCCGTGGTGATCGTGCGCCTGTCGCGATCGTGATGCGCGGTCCATGGCCTGAGGAGAGCAGGGCCCGCGCCTGAGCGACGCCGCTGCGGACCGGCTCGTGCCGTGACGTGGTCGTGCTCGTCCGGCACGAGCGACACGCGGAAGGTGCAGCGGGGTCTTCTCTCCCTGGTCTCCGGTCCGCCGTGCGGTGGTGCAGATGGGTCGGGGATCGCTTCGTCGCGAGCGGCGAGTCCGACGTTCCGCGGGGCGAACGCCTGATTGTCGCCGGGATCGATTCGACATGCGGTTGCTTTCCCTGATCGGCGCCGAACGACAAGCGATAGCGTCGCCGCCTCTTCGATGCTCGACTCCTCGAGTGGAGTCGATCTGCGCAGCACAGCAGGAGGAACCCATGACCGACTCGCGTACGTCCCGCACTCGCGACGCCTTGATGGCGATCGCGTGCACCTCGATCACGCTCTCGATCGGCGTCGCCGCCAGCGCGGGCGATCCGCCCCAGGGTCCATGGCGCGAGATCGCCAACATCGCCAGCCAGGCGCCGGGCACCGGGCAGGACTTTCGCAGCTTCAACCAGCCGTCGGTCAATCGCCATGGCGTCGCGGTGTTTCGGGCCCGCGCGACCGGCCCCGGCGAGCCGATCCGCGGCATCTATCTGCGCCGCATGAACCTCGACGGCAGCCCGATCGAGACGATCGTCGAGCGCGGCGACGAGGTGCCGCAGCCCAACAACACGCAGACGCCGCCCAACAGCGGAGAACTCGCGAGCTTCCTCGAGTTCCCGTCCTTCCCGCGCATCGACGCCGATCTCGAGATCGTCGCCACTCGCGGTCAGCACCAGCCGGTCTGGACCTACGAAGTGGGCAAGGGCGAGGAGACCCGCGTCGGCACCGCCGGCGTCTACGTCGCGGAGAACGGCATGCTCGAGACCGGCGCCAGCCTGCTCGGGGCGGTGCTCGACGAGGGCAGCGGGTTGCCGGTGTTTCCCGAGTTCTCCGTGCCAGGCATGCCCGAGGGCACGCGCTTCGACCAGTTCCCCGGCGCTCCGAGCCTCGATGGCGGCATGCTCGCGTTCAAGGGCAACTTCACCGATCCGGCAAGCGGCGTCGGCAAGACCGGCGTCTTCTTCCGACAGATCTTCGATGGCCCGACCCAGCTCACCCATCGCGTCGCGTCGAGCGACACGCTGATCCCGGGACAGGCCAAGGGCGGCGAGGTCCGTTTCGGTTCCACCGCCTCCCCGAGCGCCGCCGACGGGCAGCTCGTCTTCCTCGGCCTCGACAACGAGGAGTCCCCGACCATGGGTGGCGTCTATCTCGCCCCGATCGCGGCAGACCCCGCGCTGCTTCCGATCGTCGAGATCGGCGGCAACGTGCCGGGCGAGGCCGGCGCGGTGTTCACGCGTCTCGGCGAGGCGCTCTCCTTCGACGGCCGCTACGTCTCCTTCTGGGGCGCGTGGGGCGAGGAGACCCGCACCGTCGTCCTCGAGTGCCCAACCGACGGCAACGAGGATCTCATCGCCTACTGCCACGAGCAGCATCCCGATGGATTCGCCGTCGAGATTCCGGTCCATCAGGGCGTCTTCGTGCACGACGTCGTGACCGGCGAGACCTTCGTCGCCGCGAAGACCTCCGACGAGCCGGCCGGCTTCAGCGACTTCCTCTACTGGGTCTTCTCCGGTCGCGCGCCAGGCGCCGGGCAAGGCGGCGAGGAGAGCGAGGAACTCGCGCGCTGGCGAAGCTCCGCCTTCACCGCGGTCGCGGGCCGCGAGATTCCCGGTGTCGGTGAAGGACAGGTCTCGAGCTTCGAGGTCGCCTTCAAGGGCCTTCGCGGCGAACTCGACGGCGTCTACCTCGCCCGCGGCGCCGAAGGCACGCTGATCGGGGCGCTCACGACCATGATGCCAGGAACGCTTGTGGATCCGGACGCTCCGGTCGGGTCGCACATCGTCACGCTCGGGATCGAGCGCGAAGCGCTCCGCGACGACTGGTTCGTGATCTCCGCCTCGATGCTCGACGAGACCACCAAGGAGTCGTGGGCCGGCGTCTACGTCGCGTCGATCACCGACATCCTTCCCTGCGAGGGCGATCTCAACGGCGATGCGCTCGTCGACGGCGCCGATCTCTCGATCGTGCTCGGATCGTGGGGTCCCTGTGCCGGATGCCCGAGCGATCTCGATGGCGACGGCGTCGTGGACGGCGCCGACGTCACGGTGCTCCTGGCCCGTTGGGGCACCTGCTGGTGACTCGACGCGAAGAGCCGCCGACTCTTCGCCGATGGACTTCTCTCTGGGCCCCGGTTCGTCCCGTGGTGGTGCGGGCGGACCGGGGCTTTTCGTGCGCCGGAACGATCGTCGGGGTCACTCGCCCTTGGCGAGGCGATCCCGCAGCGAACGAGCCTCGCCGTCGAAGGGCGCCTGCACGAGAAAGCGTTCAAGCAGCGCGATCGCGCGATCGCGATGGCCCGCCGCAGCAAGGCACTTCGCGCGAAGGATCCGCAGACGCGCGGCACTCTCGGCACCCGCGCCGAATCCGCCGAGTGCCGCGAGGGCGCGTTGGCCTTCGCCGATCTTGAGCAGCGTGTTGGCCAGCGCGATGCGATCGGCCGGGATCGCGAGGCCGTGCGCCACGAGCGGCGCGAGCGCCTTGCGGCAGATCTCGTCGAGTTCGAGCCTTGCCGCGGCACGGCCGACGATCGATCGCTGGGTGGGAACTCGAAGGTCCGCAAGATCGATCGACTCGACCAGACCGCTCGGTGGCGAGCCTGAAGACAGCAGCGGAAGCAGCCGCGTCGCGAGGCCGTCGGGATGCTCCGCGCGAAGCCGCGCCGCCGCCGCGTCGGCCGCCGACGGCTGGTCGCCCTGAAACGCCGCAAACGCAACCCGCCAGAGATCGATCTCGCGGCCGTGCAGTTCGACGAGCGCCGACGCCGCCGCGAGCCCGGTCTCCCAGTCCGGCTGCATCAGCGCAATCGCCCACTCGGCCTCGAAGTGTCGCAAGAGCAGCGCCTCGATCGCCGGCGGCGTGTCGTCCTCGCCCGCCGACCTGCGCTCGGCTCGCGCCGCCAGCGCCTTCCGCGCGAGCACGCCCGCCGCCGGCCGCCGCGATCCGGGCGCCGCATCGGCCTCGGGCAGGCTCCACCGCGCGACGTCCCAGGACTTCGCGGTCTCCTCGACCTTGCCAAGCAGCGAGTCGCCCGGCAGATCGGCCGACACTGGCAGGCCGGCAAGCTGCAGGATGGTCGGGGCGAGATCGATCGCCGCCGCGAGCGGCGCGGACGATCCCGTCGTGTGCCAGAGGCGTCCGCTTCGCGTGCCGACCACTGACGCAAGCAGCACACCATCCGCGCCGGCGGCGTCGGCGAGGCGGCGAAGCACGACGGCGAGATTCGACCGCGAGCGCTCGAGCGACCGCTCGCGTTCGGCATGGATCGCCTCGGCATCCGCGTCGCCATCCTCCGGAGCCTCGGCGCGAAGCGGCACGCCGATCGCCCAGAAGCGCGGGGCATCGCCGCGGCCATCCGCGTGCGACTCGAGCGCCTCGGCGGTCGCCACGAGCATCTCGATCATCCGCATGGCGCCGGCATCGGAGAGGTCCGGCGGTGCGCTCGAGGCGGCAGCGATCGCGGCGCGAGCAACCGTCGCCGCGGCTTCGATCGGCGAGACGAGCTGGGCCAGCATCGGCTCCGCATCGCCCTCGCGCCATGCCGGCGGGTCGTCGTCGGGCATCCCTCCCTCGGCAAGGTTCGCGAGGCGCCGAGGCGCCATGACGCCAGGGAGCGTCGCGAACGGAACCCGACAGCCGCGTGCATCGGCGATGCCCGGCCAGCCCACGACGACCGGCGCGCGCCCTTCCGCCGCGAGGCGATCCCAGATCCACGGCCGATCGGCGTCGGTCGCCCGCCGCAGGCGCGGCGAGAGCGATTCCTCGTCGATCGCCGCGGCGGTCAGCACGCCATGGCGAAGCGGCGACGCGCCGGTGCCGAGCGTCGCGGCGACACCCCACCAGCCGGCGTGCTCGACGAAGCGAAGCGGCATCGACGCGAGGCCGGCGCCGAGGTCGGTCGCCGACTCCCCGTTCAGGGACTCGAGCAGCGCCTCGTCGACGAAGATCGCCGCAAACACGATGCGCCGCGTCCGTGCCGGAACGCGGCCATCCTCGCCATCCATGGCCGGGGCCGCGCTCACGTCCCCGCTTCGCCGTGCTGACGGCGAAGCGATGGATCGATGGCCGCGGCCATCGCCTCGGCATCGGCCGCTCCGAGGAACGCCGCGACCTTCGCCATCTCGCCGCGGGGATCCGCAAGCACCTTCGCGTAGTCGACGAAGAGGCACTCGACGTCCGGACGCTGCCGCATCCAGCGCTCGATCTGCGCGACCTGCGCATCGAGGGTCCTCATCATCTTCGCCGGCTCGAGCTTGCCGCCGGACTTGCCGAGGCGGTCGAGCATCGCCCGCTGGCTCTTCACGATCTCGCGAAGGTCGCGATCCATGAAGACGACGCGGTACTTGGGCGTCTGCGGCCCCCGGGGCAGGAACGAGAGCAGCTGCGCGACGATCTTGACGACCCGGCCCTTCGCTTCGGAGATCCACGAGGCGTCGCGGGCAAGCTGCGTCGCCTTCTCATGCTCGTAGTAGCCGCGGGGATTGTCCGAGTCGGCCTCGCGCTTCTCGTCGGTGAAGGGCGAGAGCCCGCCCGCGGCGATCGCCTGCATCATCATCGAGGTGCCGCTGCGAGGCAGGCCACTGACGATCGTGACGATCTCGTCGCGGGAGACGTCGCCGAGCGAGCCGAGGCGATCCGCGCCTTCGCGGCGCTTCGCACGATCCGCGGCGATCGAGTCCATCGCGGCATCGAGCTCGTCGGCGGCGCCGCCCGTCGCCGACTCGGCCCGCTTCGCGAGATCCTCGACGATCCGCCGCTGATTCGCGGCGCCTTCGGCGTCCCCAAGCGTTTCGAGGAGCGCCGCGAGCGACTCGCGGGCCTCGACGTAGCCGGGCGCCTGCGCGACCGCGAGCTCGAGCGCGGCCTTCGCGGTGCCGCCATCGCCGGTGGCATGGAGCGCCTTGCCGAGCAGGTGGTGCGCCCGCGGGTTCTGGAAGCGGAGCTCCGTCGCGGTGAGGGCGTGCTCGATCGCGTCCTCCCACGACTCGCGAGCGACCGCGCACTCGGCGAGACCGAGCCGCGCGTCGGCGTTCTCGCTGTCGGCGTCGAGCGCCCGGGCGAAGCAGGTCTCGGCCTGCTCGCGGCGCGACATCGACAGGAAGGCCCGCGCGAGCATCAGGTTCCGATCGGGCGTGGCGTCGTCGGCGCACTCGGCGAAGGCGACCTCGAGCATCGGCAGCGACCTCTCGCCGGCGCCGGTGCCGATCGCCTGCTGCGCCTCGAGCCACGCGAAGGTGCCTCGCATGTCGCCGAGCAGGCTCATCAGCTTGCGGATCTTGAAGACGAGCGCACGCGGCGGCTCCTTGTAGGGCTTCTTCTCGCCGTCCTCCGCTTCAGGCGCCTTCTCGCCGGCGTCCGCGGCAGGCTCGGCGGTCTCGTCGACCTCGATCTCGCCCTCGCGCTGCCGCAGTCTCGGGATCTTCAGGTCGTGCTTCTCGGCCTCGGGTCGCAGCGTCTCGAGCTCCTCGAGCGCCTTCTCCCGCGCGGCGACGACGTTCTGCGCAAGCTTCGCGGTCGCCGCGGCGTGGTCTTCCCAGCGACCGAGGCCCGCGAGGCATCCGAGCAGGTTGAGGCCGAAGCGGTGCTCGTCGGGAAAGTCGTTCCAGATCTCCTCGAGGATCTCCGCGGCCTCGGCGAGGCGCCCCGCATCCATGTAGGACTGCGCGAGGTTGTAGCGCAGCTCGCGCACGGTCTCCTTGACCGCGACGCCGGTGTCCTCGTTGGGCTCCTCGATGTAGCCGAGCTCCACGAGCTGCTTCATCGCCTCGGCGCTCTGCACGCTGTCGAGCATCGCGTCGGGCGGATGCATGCCGGCCTTGCCAGGCACCTCCTCCCAGCTCTCGATCGAGGCGACCGCGGGCGGGTCCTCGAAGATCGTGACGAGCGGCTTGCCGTCCATGTCGCGGCCGACGGGAAGCCCATAGAGCGAGAGGATCGTCGGGCAGAGGTCGAGCACGCTCGCGCCGGCGATCTCGCCGCCCTGGCGGATGCCCGGGCCCTTCGCCACGAAGATGCCGTAGGTGCGGTGCTCGATCGCCGGGCCCGCGGGCTCCACGGGGATGTGCTCGGGCCGGAGATGGTCGGGGTGGAAGCCGTGGTCGGAGAGCAGGATCACCGTGGTGTCCTTGCCCGCAAGCTCGAGCATCGCCCCGAGCATCAGGTCGTGCATGCGGTAGCCCGCCTCGACCACGCCCGAGTAGACCTCGAAGTCCTCCTCGGAGACGCCCTTCTGCCGCGGCGGGTGGTACTTCATGAAGCCGTGGCAGAAGTGGTCGATGCCGTCCAAGTAGACCGCCATGAAGTCCCACGGCTCGAGCTGCATGAGCGCCGTCGCGGCGGCGTGGATCGAGGAGATCTCGCCGATGATCTTCGCGAGCGACTGCAGTCGCTGGTCCTTCTCCTGATCGACCTTGTGGCCGTTGGGGACGAACGGCCCGATGTCGTCCTCGGCGACCTCGATCTGATGGAGGCGGAACTCCTGCAGGTTGCGCTCGAGCCGCGGCGGATGCACGGTGCCCGGCGGCATCGGCCACTGCTCGAGCGTCCACCCGAACTCGCCGGGCTTGGGCCGCACGCCCTCCTCGATCTGCTTGGCGACCTCGGGGTCGCGGATCGGGCGGCTCTTCTGATACCAGTCGCTCACCATCACGCCGTCGACCGGCTCGGCGGGATGGCTCGGCCACCAGCCGACGACGATCGGCTTCTTGCCGCACTGGTTGAGGATGTTCCAGACCGCCTTGACCTTGCGGCTCACGTTCGTGATCGGGCGAATGCCCTTGCCGTCGGGCGTCGGCTCGCTGAAGCCGTGGATGCCGTGCTTGAAGGGCCGCTTGCCGGTGGCGATCGAAGTCCACAGCATCGGGCTCAGGACCGGCGTGAGCGTGGCGTTGTTGCCATGCACGCCCTCGTCCATCATCCGCTGGAGGTTGGGCATCTTGCCTTGCTCGAGCAGCGGCCGGATCGCCCGCCAGTCCGCCGCGTCCCATCCGATGACGAGCACCTTGCGGTCGTTGGGAAGGGGAATCGAATCGGTCTTCGTCTCGGTCATGGAGGAAAGGTCCGGGAACAGGTGGGATCTCGGTGCGGGAAGACCCCGACCTTATCGGGGCAAACCGCCCGATTCTGCACCGGGATCGCGACAAACCCGCGCGGCGAGCGTCCGCCTCGGACGCCCCCTGCCTTTCGCTACCCTTTCGCCCTTTCGAGCCTCGGCGAATCCCTCGCCGAGGCCTCGATGGTGCCGGACCATCTTCACCTCGAGAACCAACGGCCCGATGCGCGGGCCCATCCCAGGAGCCTTCCCATGCCGCGTCTTCGATCCCTCCGTCCGACCCTTCTCGCCGCCGCCGTCGCGCTTGCCGCGGGCGGTGCTTGGCTTGGCCTCTCGAACCGCTCCGCCGACGCGCAGCAGATGCAGGGCGGCGCGCCGATGCCCTGGCAGCAGCAGATCGCCAACGCCCTGCCGATCTTCGGCAGCGGCAACTGGGTCGTCATCGCCTCGACCGACTTCCCGCTGCTCTCGGTGAACGGCGTCGAGACGATCCGCGTGCCCGACGGCCTCGCCGCCGCGGTCAACTCGATGGAAGGCATCTTCCAGATGAGCAACCGCATGCGTCCGAACTTCCACCTCGCGAGCGAGCTCGACTTCGCCGCGAAGCAGAACGACGACGCGAAGGCCTACATGGACGAACTCGCGAAGATCCTGCCCGAGAACGGCGTGACGAAGATGCCCGCCGCGGACATCCTGCAGACGATCATCGACACCGCCGCGAAGAAGCGGATCCTCGTCCTCAAGACCGATTCGATGATCCCCTACGGCTCGGTCGCGATCGAGCTCGCACCCGGCTTCTGGAGCCCCGAGCAGGAGCAGGCGCTCCGCGACGCGATGAAGGCCGGCGGCTGATCGAAGGCTTCGGAAGGGACGTCGAGATCCTGAGCCGGGTGCCGTTCGCGCCGACCGCGGCGTTCCACTTCCTCTTCCCGCCGCTCACGATCGGGCTGGGCGTGGTCCTGGTCGTCCTCGAGACGATCTGGATGCGCACCAAGGACCGCTGGTACCACGAGGCCGGCCGGTTCTGGACCAAGGTCTTCGCGATCAACTTCGCGATGGGCGTCGCGAGCGGCATCGTGATGGAGTTCCAGTTCGGCACGAACTGGGCCGCGTCCAGCCGCGACGTCGGCGACGTGTACTGACGCGAGCCTTCCGGCTCAGCCCGCCTTGACCGCCGCTGCGAGTTCGACGAGGGCCTTCTTGCCGTCGCCGAAGAGCATCAGGCAGTTGTCGGCGGCGAAGAGCGGATTGGGGATCCCCGCGAAGCCCGGGCTCAGGCTCCGCTTCACGACCACCACCGTCTTCGCCTTGTCGACGTCGATGACCGGCATGCCGGCGATCGGGCTCTGCGGGTTGGTCCGCGCCTCGGGGTTCACGACGTCGTTCGCCCCGATCACGAGCGCCACGTCGACCTCGCCCATCGAGGCGTTGACCTCGTCCATCTCCTTGAGCTTCGGATACGGCACGTCCGCCTCGGCGAGCAGCACGTTCATGTGGCCGGGCATGCGCCCCGCGACGGGGTGGATCCCGTACTCGACGGTCGTGCCGCGGGCCTCGAGCTCGTTGGCGAGATCGCGCACCACATGCTGCGCCTGCGCGACCGCGAGCCCGTAGCCGGGCACGACGAGCACCTTCTGCGCACCGTCGAGGAGCATCGCGACCTCCTCGGGCGAGGTCGACTTGACCTTGCCCGCGTAGACCGCGTCGGCGTCGGCCTTCGCGCCCGCCGGCGCCATCTTGCCGAAGAGGACGTTCGCGAGCGATCGGTTCATCGCCACGCACATGATCCGCGTGAGGATCAGCCCGCTGGCGCCGACGAGGCTGCCCGCCACGATGAGGAGGGTGTTGCCGAGCACGAAGCCGGTCGCCGCCGCCGCGACGCCCGAGTAGCTGTTGAGGAGCGAGATGACCACCGGCATGTCCGCGCCGCCGATGGGCGTCGTGACCATCACGCCAAGCACCAGGCCCGCCGCCACGATCAGCCAGTACGCGAGATCGCCGCCGCCTCCGACGAGCCAGCCGCACGCGGCGAGCGAGGCCGCCGCGAGCACACCCGTGAAGACCTGATGCCCCGGCAGCGTCAGGCGGTCGATCCATTTCGACTCGCGCAGCTTCACGAAGGCGACCGCGCTTCCCGAGAGGGTCGCGGCGCCGATCAGGCCCGAGGCGGCGCTCGCCACCATCGCCACCGGACCCTCGGACTGATGGAGGAAGGCGCCCGCGACGAGAAACGACGCGCCGCCGCCGAAGCCGTTGAGCGCCGCGACCATCTCCGGCATCGCGGTCATCGGCACCCGCACCGCGAGGATCGCGCCGCCGAGCGAGCCGATCGCGAGGCCGGCGACGATCCACTCCCAGCGCAGCACGCCCTCGAAGACGAGCGTCGCGACGATCGCGACGAGCATGCCGAGCGCCCCGAGCACGTTCCCACGCACCGCGGTGCGCGGATGGGTGAGCCCGCGGATCCCCAGGATGAAGAGGATCGCGGCGAAGAGATAGAGGAGGATCTGGACCGGCGTCTCGCCCACGGGCTCAGGCCTTCCTGCGGAACATCCGCAGCATGCGGTGCGTGACGAGGAAGCCGCCGACCACGTTCACGGTCGCGAGCACGACCGCCGCGAAGCCGAGCCACGTCGCGAGCGCGCCTTCGCCCGCGCCCGCCGCGGCGAGCGCGCCGACGAGCGTGATGCCCGAGATCGCGTTCGAGCCGGACATGAGCGGCGTGTGCAGCGTCGGCGGAACCTTGGTGATGATCTCGACGCCGACGAAGAGCGCCAGCACGAAGACCGTCGCAAGCAGCGCGAGCGTCGCGCCATCGAGGCCGCTCGACGCGGCCACGGACTCGGTCGTCTCGGCCAGGGTCGCGAAGGTCGGGATCGCAAAGGTCACGCGAGCACTCCCTTGCCCGGAATCGCGGCGGTTTCGACGATCGCCGCCGGCTTCTCGCCGAGCCGCTCGCGCACCTTGGGGCTTGCGACCTGTCCGTCGCGGCAGAGCAGGGTGTCTCGAAGGATCTCGTCGGAGGATGGATCGGCATCGCCGCCGACGAGCGACGGCGCGCCGCTCTTGGCAAGCAGCGCCATGAACGCCGCGAGGTTCCGCGCGTACATCAGGCTCGCGTGATGCGGCACCGTCGAGGCGAGGTCGATCGGGCCGATCACGGTGCGGCCGTCGACCTCGATCGTCTCGCCGGGCCGGGTGAGTTCGCAGTTGCCGCCGCGCTCCGCGGCGAGGTCGACGACGATCGATCCGAGCGGCATCGCATGAACCGCCTCGGCGGTGATGAGCCGCGGCGCGGCTCGCCCCGGAACCGCCGCGGGCGTGAGCACGACCGCGTGCGGGGCGGCGATGGCGCCGAGTCGGCGGCGCTGCTCGGCATAGAAGGACTCGTCCATCGACTTCGCGTACCCGCCGCTTCCCTCGCCCGAACCTTCCAGTCCAAGGTCGACGAACTTGGCGCCGACCGACCGGACCTGCTCCGCCGCGGCGGCGCGGATGTCGTAGCCGCTCGTGACCGCGCCGAGCCGCTTCGCGGTCGCGCGGGCCGGCAGGCCCGCGCCGCCCGCCCCGAGCACCAGCACCCGCGTCGCGGCGAGCGTGCCGGCGGCGGTCATCAGCATCGGCATCATGCGGTCGAGCGAGGCCGCGGCAAGCAGCACCGCCTTGTAGCCGGCGATCGTCGCCTGGGAACTCAAGACGTCCATCGACTGCGCGCGGGTGATCCTCGGCAGCAGTTCGATCGCGAAGGCGGTTGCGCCGGTCGCGGCGAGCGTCGAGATCCGCGGGCTTCCCGAGAGCGGCTCGGCGAGTCCGACGAGCGTGCGTCCCGGTCGCGCGATCGCGGCGATCTCGCCGTCTCGTGCACGAGGATCGCTCGGCAGACGCACCGCGAGAATCGCCTCGGCCGAGCCGAGGATCGAGGCGCGATCGGCAAGCGTCGCGCCCGCGGCGGCGTAGGCCTCGTCGGAGAAGCCCGCGGAGACTCCGGCACCGCGCTCGATCGAGACGGCGAAGCCCGCCTTCACGAGCATCGGCACCGTCGCCGGCACGGGCGCGGTAGCGCAGCTCAAGCCAATGCTGCGCCGACTCGGGCGGCGCGTTCTTCGCCAACTGGGCGAGGTCGCGGTACACGCGCTGTGAGTATTCTGCGTCGACGCTTCCTAGGCGGGTTCGCGGCTGAGCG
>JBMTTG010000056.1:0-13197 GCA_049449095.1 Phycisphaerales bacterium
CCAAGCCCCCCCCCCCCCCCCCCCGCCGGGGGGGGGCCTTCTTGCGCACGGCGATTCACGAGGATGCCCGAGCGAGGACGCGACCGGCGTCCAGGGCCGCTTCGGATTCCATGCATTCGCGCGGAGGGCTCGGCTGAGGCCCCGAACCCGCGTCAGCCTTGGACGCCCATCGCCGCAAGCTGCTCCGTGACCGACTCGGTCGAGAGGGTCGTCCCGAGGCGATCGGCGATGAGCGGCACGGCCAGCGGTCCCGGCGCCTCGAGTTCGACCAACTCGATCGGGCCCGCCTCGAGCCGGGCGAGCGTGCGTGCCAGCCGCTCGCCCTCGCACTGGCGATCGAGCACCTCTCGACGGCTCTGCTCGAGCAGCAGGTTGCCCGGATCGAACTGCGAGAACACCTCGTAGATGAGCGACGCCCCGGCCTGCAGCTGCCGAGCCGACGACTCCCCGCCGAGCGTGCGCTGTTGCACCAGCCCGGCCACGCGGGCGATGTCGCGAAACTGGCGGCGGGAGAGTTCACCGAGGTTGACCGCCTCGACGAGATCGTCGACGAGCCGGTTCCGTGAGAAGAGCCGCGCGACCTCCGCCCCCTCGAGCATCGTCTCGAACGGATAGGGCTCCTCGCTCCACCACTCCACGCCGTAGTCGTTGAACGAGACCGCGAAGCTGCCGCGTCGCCGCCGACCGAAGCGAAGGCCCAGCAGCACCGACAGCCCCTCGTGCACGAGGCGTCCCTCGAAGGGATGCAGGAAGAGATGGCTGCCGACGCCGCCATGGCGATGGGCGTGGAAGACCTCGGCGAGGATCGAGCCCGCCGCCGGAATCCGCGAACGCTCGGCCTGCGCCGCGAGGATCGCCGCCGCGGACGCCATCTCCGGCACCTCGGGCGGCTCGCCTCGACGCGCCGCATCGAGCGTGCGCCGCACCGCCGCCGCGAGCGCGGTCGACAGCGGAAAGCGCGAACCGGCCCAGTGCGGCGTCGCGTTGGTGGTCGCGCGGGCCGGACGCACCGTCGCGACCAACTCGCGGATGCGCACGAGTTCGAGATGCCTTCCTGCGAAGAGGAACCGTTCGCCAGGGCGAAGGCGTCCGATGAACCGCTCCTCGATGCCTCCGAGCCGCGGGCCGTTCTGCAGACGCACCGAGATGGTCGGATCCGCGGCAATCGTCCCGATGTTGAGCCGATGCAGCGCCGCGATGCGACGGTCCTCGACCGCATAGCGGCCATCCCGCTCGACGAGCCGATGGTGCCGTGGATAGGCGCCGAGCGTCGCGCCCCCGCGGCAGGCCAGATCGAGGCACCAGTCGAAGGCGGCCCGATCGAGATCCCGGTAGCACCACGCGGTCCGGACCTCGTCGAACAGCCCGTCCGCATCGAATCCTCCGCCAAGACCGATCGTCACAAGATGCTGGACAAGGCAGTCGAGCGGCGCCTGCAGCATCGGGCGGACCTCGATCTCGCGTCGCTCGATCGCCTCCCGCGCCGCGGCGATCTCGACCAGCTCCATCGCGTGGGTCGGCACGCACACCACCCGGCACGTCGCACCGGGCCGATGGGCCGAACGCCCGGCGCGCTGGATCAGCCTCGCGACGCCCTTCGGCGAGCCGATCTGGAAGACCTGCTCGACCGGCGTGAAGTCGACTCCCAGATCGAGGCTCGAGGTGCACACCACGAGGGTGATCGAACCCTCCTTGACCGCCGCCTCGATGCGTTCGCGGGTCTCGAGATCGATCGACCCATGATGGAGCGCGAGTCGCTCCGCCCACTGCGGCCGCGCCTTCAGGATCGCCGCGAACCACAGTTCCGCCTGCGAACGGGTGTTGGTGAAGAGCAGCGTGGGCACCGATGGGTCGAGCCGCTCGAGCAACGGCTCGAGCATCGAGAGCCCCAGATGCCCGGCCCACGGAAGCCGGATCGCTTCGTCGGGGCGAATCGAGTCGACCACGATCGGACGCGGCAGTTCGTCGCGAACGACCGTCGCTCGAGCTCCGACGCCGACCGCCGCCTGCGCCGCCTCCTCGACGTTCGACAGCGTCGCGGAGAGCGCCCACGTCCGGAGACCCGGCGAGAAGCGGCGCAGCCGGGCCAGCGCCAGTTCGACCTGCACGCCCCGCTTCGACGCGAGCAGCTCGTGCCACTCGTCGACGATCACCGTCCGCAACGAGGAGAACCGCGTGGCCGCATCCGCCGACGCGAGCATGAGCGTGAGCGACTCCGGGGTCGTGACGAGCACCTGGGGCAATCTCGTCCGCTGCCGCGCCCGCTCTCCCGCGGAGGTGTCGCCGGTGCGGCTTCCAACCTCGACTTCGGGGGCGATCGCCTCGGCGGCCTCGCGAAGCGCCTTCTCGGTGTCGCGGCTCACCGCCCGAAGGGGCGTCACCAGCAGGACCGCGAGCCCCTTCGACGGCGTGACCGCCAGTTCGCCGAGCGCCGGAAGGAATGCTGCGAAGGTCTTGCCGGCGCCGGTCGGAACGTGCACCAGGCCGCTCTCGCCTCGACACTGCGCCTGCCAGGCGTGCTCCTGAAAGGCGTGCGGGTTCCATCCTCTCGAAGCGAACCACGCCCGCACGCGATCGAGCGGATCGGGACTCGTCCTCGGCCTCGCCGCACCTCGCGATCGCTTCGCCACAGAGCGATCCTACGTCGAGGCGAGCCCGCCCTCGCCGGCGGTGCGTCCCCGCCAGGTCCTTCGGCCGGTGACATGCAGCCACCAGCTTCGCCACTGCACGGCGATCGAGAGAAGGATCGCCAACGGATGCCACGCCACGGACGCGACGGGCTGCGCCAGCCGCCTCGCGAGCAGTGTTCGTTGCAGGAGCGCGACCGCGATCGCGGCGAGGGCCAGCGCGATCGCCCACGGCGACCGCCACGCCGGCACGAACGCCGCGGCCAGCAGGAAGGCCCACGGCATCACGTGTCCCACCAGATGCAGGACCGTGACGAAGGCGAGGAGCCCGATCGAGCCGAGCCCCTCGAACGCGTTCTTGGCGAAGCCTCGCCAGCAGGCCCCGAATCCGTCGTACATGCGGCAGGAGACGATCGACGTGCCGTCGAAGAGATCGGTCCGATGACCATGCCGACGCAGCAGCCGCGGAAGCTTGATGCCGTCGTGCATCGAGTCGCGGAACGCGGCGTGCCCACCGCAGGCGAGCCAGGCCTCGCGCCGCACGAAGAGGTATTGCCCACATCCCGCCGAAGCCGCCGGATCGAGCGTTCGCTGCATGCGGCCCATCGGCAGGTAGCTGAACAGGATGAACCCGATCATCGGGATGAAGAGCCGTTCGCCGAAGGAGGCCATCTCCTGCCGCGGGAAGGTCGAGAGCAGGTCGACGCCCTTCGATTCCGCCGTGGCGACGACGCCTCCGAGCGATCGCGGCGCAAAGCGGACGTCGGCGTCGGTGAAGAGCAGCCATTCCTTCGTCGCGGCGCGGCCCATGCGATCGCACCCATGCTGCTTGCCGTTCCAGCCGGACGGGAGCGGCACCGTCTCCACGGCCCGGACGCGCGGATCCCGCGCCACGAGCGAGGCGAGGATCGAACCGGTCCCGTCGGTGCTGCCGTCGTCGTAGACGAGCACCTCGAGATCGACGGTCCCATCGCCACCGGGCGAGTCCGCGGACGCAAGGGCGCTCTCGACGCAGGCCTCGAGGTTCACGGCCTCGTTGCGGGCCGGGATGCACACCGCGACCGATCCGGCATGACCGGCGGCGACCGGGATCCGGTAGCGAGCGAGGTTCCTGACCGTCATCGCGAGCGAGACAAGCGTGATCGCGAGGGCGATCGCGAGCAGGATCACGCCGGCCTCGAACCCGGAAGGGCCCGCGGCCGAGAGGACCTCTCCGATCACGCCGGCCGAGGAATCGTCCGACACCGCGGCAGCCTGGTTCGAATCGTGGCTCATCGAGACGCCGCCTTCGTCGCCGACTCGCGGCGGCTTCGCCCATCACCGTCGATCGCGCCGGATCGTCCGATCAGCCGCAACCATGCGTCGTAGACCGGATGCACCGAGGTGCCGGCGCCGCCGCCGATCTCGAAGCGCTTCGGATCGCGGGAGACGACCGCCTCGGCGAGGCTCGAGGCGGCGCGGCGCATCGAGGCCTGCATCGCGCGATGCCAGTCCGCCGTCGAGGCGCGACGGCCGTCGACCTCCGGCTCGCACCGCTCGGCACGCAGGAAGATCTCGGGCCGCTGATCGAGCCAGAAGCCGTACTCGATCGCGAGCGAGACGACGTCGACCTCCTCGAACGAGGCGGCGATCGACGCGGCGCCGGGCCGGATCGAGAGCGGCGCCCGCGGATCGGCGAGCGCGCCCTGCGGAGTGAGCATCAGCACTTCGCCTCGCCGCGATCCATCACCCTGCATCCTCGGCAGCACGTAGTCGCGCATGGCCGCGAGGCTCGCCGGCTCGTCGGGCTCGATTCCGAACACGCCGATCGATCGGAAGAACCCGAACCGTTCGAGTTCCCGGCGGTGCATCGGGCCTGCGATCGGCCGTTCGGGATAGAAGCGATCCCAGAGCAGGATGCCGACGATCGGATCCCACCAGCTCGAATGCGTCATGAGCACGATCGCCGGCTTCGTCGACTCGGCAAGCGTCGACAGCACGCCTGGCAGTTCCGGATCGATCCGAACCGCGTGGAACCGCTTGCGAACGAGGCGACGCGCGTACCAGCGAATGCCTCGCCCGATCCGGGCGTTGGGCTTGGCGGGCAGCAGCAGTTCACGAGACGCGTCCACGAGCGAGCGATCCCCACGCGAGCGGCTGCTTGCAGCGCCGACTCAGGCTCCGACCATCGCCGAGACGCGAGCCGCGGCGAGACCGAAGTCCTCCGACGCCGCCCACGCCGCGGTCACGCCGCTCATCATGACCATCGGCGTGCCCGGGCCGGGGTTCACGCTGCCTCCCGCGAGATAGAGGTTCCGGTACACGCGGCTGCGATTGCGCGGCTTGAAGCCACCATGCAGCCGCCCGTGCGAAGCGAGCCCGTAGATCGCGCCGCCCTCGGCGTTGTACATCCGGTCGATGCCCGCGGGCGTCAGCGAACGTTCGACGCGGATGTGCTCGTCGATGTCGGGCATGCCGTTGCGGCGAAGCTTCTCGAGGATCACCGGCCGGTACTGCTCGAGCAGGCCGCCGGGACCGTCCCAACGTTGGCCGGGCCGCGTGTAGGGCGTGTGCACAAGAACGTAGAGCGCCTCGCAGCCCTCGGGCGCCTGCGCAGGATCGGTCCGGCTCGGCACGCAGAGGTAGAGGGTCGGATCCTCCGCCGGCACGCCGCGGCGGTAGATGTCGTCGAACTCCGACTGCGAGTCGCTGCTGAACAGGAAGTTGTGGTGGCAGAGATGGTCGTACTGGCGATCGAGGCCGAGGTAGAGGACCACGCCGCTGCAGGCGGGCTCGTACTTCGACGCGATGCGCCGCTGCTCCGCGAGATCCGCCTCCGCTCCCCGCAGGTCGCGGTAGGTCCGCTGCACGTCGCAGTTGCTGACGACGAGATCCGCGTCGATCACCGTGCCGTCCTCGAGCTCGACGCCGGTCGCCTTCGCGCCCTCGACGAGGATCCGCCGCACGCCCACGCCGGTCCGGACCTCGACCGACTCCTCCCCGAGGATCCTCGAGAGCGCTCCCGCGATCTCGCGGGTCCCGCCCATCGAGTACCAGCAACCCTCGTCGACCTGCGCGGCCGCGATCAGGGAGAGGATCGCCGGCGCCAGGAACGGGCTCGAGCCCACGTACTGCAGGAAGTGTTCGGAGAGCTGCGCCAGATGCGGCTCGCGGAGGTGCTTGTGCAGCGTCGCGGCCATCGTCGAATGGATCCGCATCGCCATGACGTCGCCAAGCAGTCCCGGCTCGCGGGTGGGCGGCGTGCGGACGAGATCGCCGATGCCGCCGAGGTCCTTGTAGAAGAAGACCTTCTCCGAGAGCCGGTACATGCGTCGGCTGTACTCGATGAACCGGGCCCAGCCGTCGCCCGCGCCGGTGCCGGGGAACTGCCGATTCATGGCCTGCCGCATCGTGTCGACGTCCTCGCGAAGGTCGATCACCGTGCCGTCCTCGAAGAGGCATCGCCACTGCGGATCGAGCCGAACGAGATCGACATACTCCTCCGGCTTGCGACCGCTGCGGGCGATGATCCCGCGGACCACCGATGGGATCGTGAGGATGGTCGGCCCCATGTCGAACCGGTAGCCCTCCTGCTCGAGCACGTTCATCTTGCCGCCAAGATGCCGATTGCGTTCGACGAGCACGACCTCGGCGCCACGCGTGTTCAACTCGACCGCCGCCGCCAGTCCGGCGAGGCCTCCTCCGATCACGACTGCGCGGGGCTTCATCTCGGTTCGCTCCAAGGGTGCTCGTGGGCCGCGGCCAGCGGCCGCATCGGGTCGGGACGATGATCACGCCGCTCGCCGGATTCGCGAGCGGGTTCGGGGAAGGGGGCGAGATCCGGGACCTTCACGCCAAGCCCTCCCCGGCTTGCGAGACGCCTCAGCCACCGCAACGGAGTCGGGGCGGGAGCCTCCGGAGGGACCCGAAGCCTGAGCGAGGTGGTCGAGCAGGTGACGGTGCGGGTCATCGCCAGCATGCCGGCGCGTCCGCGGCTCACCCCCCATCCGCTGCGGCGATGCCCGCCGATCGAGACCGCCGGGTGCGCGGTGGGCAGCAGGCAGTCGTTGATGGTCACCGTCGAGGCGCGCAGACGACTGAACCACGGCGAGATCGATCGCGGACGCCGCGTGAAGACCGAGGTCGCGAGATGCTGGTCGACGCGCTCGTGGATCTCAAGCGCCTCCTCGATCGAGGCGACCTCGACCACCGCCACCGCCGGCCCGAAGTGGTCGCCCTCGACGAGCGGCGAGCGCGGGTCGGCATGGACCACCGCCACCGGACGCATCCACGCACCGCGAGGCGGCTCGACGGCGCCGGAGAGCGTGCGGCCTCCGGCGGCGAGCGACTCCGCGACGACCGACCAGACCCGCGACGCCGAGGCCTCGTCGATCAACCTTCGCGGCCGCGCCGCCGAAGCGAGCGGCGCAAGCGCCGCAAGGAACCCTGGCATCGCCGAGCGTTCCACGAGGATCCGTCGCGGCGCCATGCAGGTCTGCCCGCCGTTCATCTCGACGGCCTGCCAGAGCACTCGGGCCGCAAGTTGCGGGTCGGCATCGGCGAGCACGAACGCCGAGTCGCGTCCGGAGAGTTCGAGGGTGGTCGGTGTCAGCGATCGCGCCGCAGCCGCGGCGATCTCTCCCCCAACCCGCGTCGAACCGGTGAACACCACGTGATCGAACCGTTCGGTCTCGAGGAGCACCCGCCCCGCCTCGCGCGAGGCCTCGACCCACGAGAGCGATCCGTCCGGAAGCCCCGCCGCGACCGCGAGCTCGAGCAGGCGCCGCTGCGATCGCGGCGATCGCTCCGAGGGCTTGACGACCACGCGGTTGCCCGCCGCGATCGCCTGCACGAGCTGGATGCCGAGCAGTTGCAGCGGGTAGTTCCACGTCGCGATGATCGCCACGCGTCCCAGCGGAACGCGCACCTCCCAGTGCCGCTGCCCGAGCAGCCACCATGGACGCCCTTCGACCGGCGTCGCACGAAGCAGGCCCGGGAGCATCCGGCGATGCCATCGGATCGCGGCGCGCAGCGGCAGAAGCTCCGCCGCGACCACCTCGTGGTCGGGCTTTCCCAGTTCCGCGCAGACGATCTCGATGAGGTTCGCCGCGTCGGCGGCGATCAGGCGATCGAAGCGGTCGAGCCATCGACGTCGGGCCTCGATCGAAGCGGTCGGTTCGAGCATCGGTCGCGGATTCCGGGATTCTCGTCAGGGACCGGTCGACACTCGACGCTGCGTGCCGATCGCGAACATGCTCTCCAGCGGCTCGAGGACGCCCGCCTCGATCGCTCGCGAGTATAAAGCGGGCCCCCGTCCGACGCGTTTCGGTGAACGCGGTCCCCGGATTCGAGTCCGACCGAACGAATCCCCCGCCATGACGACCACGAACCGCTCGGACATGATCGCGACTCCATCCCTCGGCGCGGCCACCGTTGCCTCTCGTTCGCCTCGCGTGGCCGTCGTCGGCGCAGGTCCGGGAGGTCTTGCCGCGGCCATGCTCCTCGCGGCCCAAGGTGCCGACGTCGAGGTGTTCGAACGGCAGGAGGTGGTCGGCGGTCGAACGCGTCGCCTCGAGGAGGGTCCGTACCGCTTCGACTGCGGCCCGACCTTCTTCATGATGCCGTACGTGCTCGAGGAGATCTTCGCGGCGACTGGAGCGTCGCTCGCCGATCGCGTCGAGCTCGAGCGGCTCGATCCGATGTATCGCCTCGTCCTCGGGCGCCCCGACGGCGGCGACCTCGTGCTCGACGCGACCACCGACGTCCCGGAGATGGCACGGCGGATCTCGGCGATCGAGTCGTCCGATGGTCCGGCGTTCGAGCGCTTCGTGCGGGACAACCGCCGCAAGCTCGAGGTGATGACGCCGCTGCTGCGACGCCCGATCCGCTCGCTGCTCGATCTGATCTCGCTCGACGCGATCAAGGCGGGCCCGACGATCCGGCCCGGCGAGAGTCTCTGGCGGCATCTCGGCAGATACTTCCGCCATCCCCAGGTGCGCCTGGCGATGAGCTTCCAGAGCAAGTATCTCGGGATGAGTCCCTACGAGTGCCCGAGCCTCTTCTCGATCCTTCCCTTCATCGAATACGAGTACGGCATCTGGCATCCGATCGGCGGCTGCAATGCCCTCGTCCGCGCGATGGCGGAACGGGTCGAGGAGCTCGGCGGACGGATCCGCACCTCGACGCCGGTCTCGGAGGTCGTCTTCGAGGGGCGCAAGGTTCGCGGCGTGCGTTGCGGCGCCGACACCCATCGCTTCGACCACGTCGTCCTCAACGCGGACGCAGGCTGGGCGCTCAAGAACCTGGTGCCCGAGCGGCTTCGCCCGAAGTGGCGCGACGCCCGCATCGACTCGATGCGGTACTCCTGCAGCACCTTCATGCTCTACCTCGGCCTCGAGGGCGAGGTGGACCTGCCCCACCACACGATCCGCACCTCGAAGACCTACGAGGCGAATCTCGCCGACATCGCGACCCACGGGCGGTTGAGCGAGGATCCGTCGTTCTACATCTGCAATCCCTCGCGGATCGACTCGACGCTCGCGCCGCGCGGCCACTCGAGCCTCTACGTGCTGGTGCCCACGCCGAACGGACAGGCCTCGATCGACTGGTCGCAGGCGACGCCGGCCTACCGCGAGAAGACTCTCGACCTGGTCTCGAAGCTCGCGGGCATTCCCGATCTGCGCTCGAGGATCCGCGCCATCCGCACCGTGACCCCCGAGACCTGGCGAAGCGAAGGCATCCACTTCGGCGCCACGTTCAACATGGCGCACTCGCTGCCGCAGATGCTGCATCGGCGACCGCCCCACCGCATGCCGGGCGTCGACGGACTGTGGCTCGTCGGCGGCGGCACCCACCCCGGCTCGGGGCTCCCGGTCATCTTCCTCTCCTCGCAGATCACCTCGAAGCTGCTCTGCGCCGAGGAAGGCCTTGGCGATCCGACCCTCCCGCGGCCCGTCGAGTCGCCGCGGCGCCGCGATGCCGCGCCGCTCGCGGAGCTGACCCGCTAGCCGGCTCGGCCGACCCTCACGAATCGCCCGCGGAGAGGAAGACGCCGCGAGGGGGCTCGCCGCGGCACCAGCAAGCCCACGGGTGGCGGATTGCGCCCTCGAGTCGCCGGGCGAACGCCTCGGCGTCGCAGAGCGGACTCGCCCGCATCCGCCTGCGCAAGCCGAGACGAAGGGCCTCGCGCCGAGAAGCATCCGCCGCAAGTTCCGCCGCCGCCGCCACGAACGAATCGTCGTCATCGCAGGCGAGATCCGTGAGCCCCACCGCGTGCAGGATGGTCTTGCCGACCCTCGCGCGATGCACGTGGCCGATGCGGCTCACGACCGGCACGCCGTTCCACAACGCCTCGCAGGTCGTCGTGGTTCCGTGATAGGGATAGGTGTCGAGGGCAATGTCGACCTCGGCGTAGGCGAGGTGGTGGTCGGTCATGTGCTTGGAGAACCCGCGCAGATCGAGGCGCGATGCCTCGAAGCCGAACCTCGTGAATCGATCGCTCGTGAAGCGGCGGAACGCCTGGTCCTCGAAGGCGCGGGACTTGAGCAGCAGTCGCGATTCGGGGACCTCGGCAAGGACCCGCGACCACAGGGACAGGCACTGGTCGCTGAGCTTGGCGGTGTTGTTGAAGCTGCCAAAGGTCAACGGCCCCGGGGACCGTCGTGGCAGGTCGATCGCCACCGAGTCTCGATCGAAGCAGAGGAATGGCGCCCCGATCCGCAACAGCGCCTCCGTCGCGTGCCGGTCCGCACCTTCCGGATCCGTGAGCGGATCGACGATCCGCCATCCGATCTCCCGAACCCCGGTGGTGTTGGGGTAGCCGAGCCACGTGATCGCCACCGGCGCCGGCGATCGTCGGAACACGCCGAGTCGATTGTCGCCGGTGTGGCCGGAGAGATCGACGAGCACGTCGATGCGATCCTCGCGGATCGACTCGACCACCTGCTCGTCGGTTCGTCCCACGATCTCCCGCCACGCATGGGTCTCTCGACGCAGCGCTGCGGTGACCGCATCGCTCGACCTTCCGTTCGAGTAGGCGAAGACGGCCAACCGATCGCGGTCGAGATGCCGAAGCAGCGGCCGCAGGAACCACGCGACCGAGTGGGCCCTCAGATCGCCGGAGACGAAGCCGATCCGCAACGGTCGCGACTCGTCCCGATCGGCGACGACCTTCGAGCACGCCGTGACCGAACCCCGATTCGCCAAGCGCTCGTGACTCTCCTTCACCCAGTGCTCGTCGAGCCCGTCGGGGTAGTGCAGCCCAAACAGGTGGTTCGAGAGCAGTGATGCCTCGATCCCCGACACGCCCGCGGTCCGCTCGCCGAGGTCGACCGCCTCCCGATGGCGCCCTGCGTCGTGGAGCAACATGGCCAGCGTCATGCCGAGATCAGGCTCGGCCGTCACAACGCGCATCGCATCCTCGGCCACCGAGATCGCCCGAGCGAGCAGGCCTCGCCGCCGCAGCGCCTGCACGAGTTCGAGCGCGGTCGCGCTGGTGGATCCCCCTAGGGACCGGGCCGCCTCGAACGCCTCGATCGCGGCATCGGCATCGCCGTGTTCGAGCAGCGACCGCCCCAGCTCGACCATGATTCCAAGGTCGCGCGGCGCGAGCCCTGCCGCCTGGCGCGCCACGCGTACCGCCTCAGGAATCCTCCCCGCCCGCCGCAACGCCGACGCAAGCGTGCCCGAGGCGTGCGCGTCGCCCGGGTCGACCTGCGTCCAGCGCCGCAGACGATCGATCGCCTGCTCGGCTCGTCCGAGCGCCGTCTCCGCGAGCGCGAGGATCCGCTCCCGATCGCGCTGCGGCATCGAGTCTGGATCGGCCTCGTCGACGAGGCGGATGGCCTCCTCGGCGTCGGAGCCGTCGTCGGTCGAAGCAAGCGCGGTCGCGAGGTTGAGGCGAGACTCCGGAAGATCGCCCGCGACGGCGAAGGCTCTCCGAGCCGCCTCCACCGCCTCCCGGGGCCGCCCTTGCGAAGCCCGAAGCCGCGTGAGTAGCGCCAGCGCGATCGCATCCTCCGGATGCTCCGCAAGCAGCCGATCGAGATCGGACTCCGCCTCGCCGAGCCTCCCCAGACGAATCGACGCCGTCGCGTGAAGATGTCGGAGTTCGGTCTCGTCGGGATTGGCGAGGATCGATCGGGAGACGATGTCGCACGCCTCCTCGAGCGCTCCCTGCTCGAGCAGGAACGTCGCAAGTCGTGCCGCGGCCGCCGCGGAGGATGGGTCGATCGCGAGGGATGCCCGCACATCCTCGATCGCCGCAGCGGAGTCGCCCTGCGCCCACCGAGCCGAGCCCCGGTGGAGCCACGCGGTCGGGGAGGTCGGATCGATCGCGAGGCTTCGATCGAGACACTCGATCGCCTCCCGGGATTCGCCCATGCCCAGGAGCGCTGCCCCAAGGAGTTCCTGCACGATCGAATCCTCACCGTCGACCTCGAGCACCCGGCGATAGGCCTCGATCGCCTCCGAGAGTCGACCGGCCTCGTGCAAGGCGACCGCGTGCTCGAACAGGTCTGGTTGCTCTGAAGGGTCGGTGCTCATGGCGTGGTTCTCGACGTCGCCCCGGACGGTAGCCGACCCGCCGTCCCGACGCGGATCAAGTCGCGAGCCGCAGACGAACGACCCGCGTCCCACGTCTTCTGCTCCAATGACGATGGTCCCCGTCAGGAACGAATCGATGACCACGCCCGCCGCCGACCCCGCGCTCACCTACGGCAACTATCTCAAGATCCCGGAGCTCCTCGCGCTGCAGCGCCCACGCTCGGACGGGCCGGAGCACGACGAGATGCTGTTCATCGTGATCCACCAGGTCTACGAGCTGTGGTTCCGGCAGCTTCTCTGGGAGGCTGACCATCTCTCCGCGCGGCTCTTCGCGGGCGACCGTCCCGCAGCCGCCTCGACGCTGCGCCGAATGCTGACCATCCTGAAGACGATGGTGGCCCAGGTCGACGTGCTCGAGACCATGACCCCGGTTTCGTTCCAGTCGTTCCGAGCGCGGCTCGAGTCCGCGAGCGGATTCCAGTCGGCACAGTTCCGCGAGTGGGAGTTCATGCTCGGCCTGAAGCGGACCAAGGTGATCGAGCACTATCCAGCCGGCTCGCCCGAGCGGGAGCGGCTCGAGCGCCGGCTCGCGATGCCCTCGCTCTGGGACGCCTTCGCGCACTTCCTCGACGGAGCCGGCATCGCCGTGCCGCGAGTCCTGCTCGATCGCGATGTCGCCACGCCGGTCGAGGCGTGCCCGGAGTTCCACGCGGCGCTGATCGGCGTCTATCGCGATTCCCCGGACCTCCGGGTGATCTGCGAACTGTTCGTCGATCTCGACGAAGGCATCCAGGAGTGGCGCTACCGACACGTGAAGATGGTCGAGCGGACGATCGGCATGCGCACGGGAACGGGCGGATCGGCGGGCGTGGGCTATCTGCAACGCACGCTCTTCAACCCCGCCTTCCCCGATCTCTGGGCGATCCGCACCGAACTGTGATCGAGGAGACTTCGGGCCGATGCCGAGGCTCCGCCCGGCGTCGCACGATGCCTGCCGAACTCAACCCTCGCCGCGGCCGTCGATCACCTCGATGCGGCCCGTCTGCAG
>JBMTTG010000057.1:0-13179 GCA_049449095.1 Phycisphaerales bacterium
TTGGTCAACGCCTGTCAATCTGGGCAGTCTGGCCGGATCGACGCCAAAAGCGAAACTCCGCACCGTAAACGCCGCTTTAGGCGGCACTTGCGGTGCGGAGTCGGGGGTAGTCCACCCCTGTCTGTCCATCGGGCTAGGCGGATTTGAACCGCCGACCTCTTGACCCCCAGTCAAGCGCGCTACCAAACTGCGCTATAGCCCGTCACGGACACCGACTCGCGTCGCACGGCTCGACGCCCGATCGCCAACTCATCGGCGGGTCGTGAGACCCGCTTCTCGCCGCCAACCGTTCCGGACGGCCGACGACTCGCACGCTCCTCGCACCGCTGGAACTCGCGGCCCCATCGGGCGGAGCGAGAGAGCGGACAGGGTGGGATTCGAACCCACGATACGGTTACCCGTATACAGCATTTCCAGTGCTGCTCCTTCAGCCGCTCGGACACCTGTCCGGAACGGCGTAGTCTACCGCGATGCCCCTTGCAGACAACCGCGAGATGAAGTCGGACGCCGCGCCGGCCGGGTTCCTCGTGGTCGACAAGCCCGAGGGGATCTCCTCGATGGGCGCGGTGGCTGCGGTCAAGCGCCGCTTCCGATCCTTCGGCCGGATTCGTGTCGGGCACGGAGGCACGCTCGACCCCCTCGCGACCGGCGTGCTCGTCGTGGGCGTGGGCGCCGCAACCCGGCTGCTCGAACGCGTGGTCGCCGCGGAGAAGGAGTATCGGACCCTCGTCGACCTCTCCGCCTTCACCACCACCGACGACCGCGAAGGCGAGCGAACCGAGGTCCCGGTCGCCGTGCCGCCGACCGAGGCGGACCTGCTCGAGGCGCTCGAGCCCTTCCGCGGCGAGGTGCGCCAGCGCCCCCCGGCGTTCTCGGCGATCAAGATCGGCGGCCGCCGCGCGTATCGGATGGCTCGAGGCGGGGAAGCCCCCGAGATGCCCGAGCGAATCGTGCGCATCGATCGGATCGATCTGCTCGCCTACCGCTGGCCCCTCGCGGAACTCCGGATCGCCTGCGGCAAGGGCACCTACATCCGAAGCATCGCGAGAGACCTCGGGACGGCGCTTGGCACCGGGGGGCACTGCGCGTCGCTTCGGCGCACCGCGGTCGGGGTGTTCACCGAGTCGATCGCGCGACGCCTCGACGACCTCCCCGATGCCCTCGCGCCGAGCGATCTGCTTTCGATCGATCTCGCCAGCGCGACCCGCTGACGCCTCGCTCAGGCCGGCGCCGAGCGATTGGCCGCCTGCAGTTCCATCGCCCGACGACGATCGGCCCGATCGGCTCGCGCGGCCTGGATCATCAGGAGCCCCATCCCCACCAGCAGCAGCACGTCCGCAACGTTGAACACCCACGGAAAGATCTCGCTGCTTCCGCCAGGCCAATGCAGGCCGAAGGGCAGATCGCGACGCGGAAAGAGATGCAGGAAGTCGCGCACCGCCCCGTAGACGACGCGGTCGTACAGATTGCCGATGCCCCCGGCGAGGATCAGCCCGATCGCAACATGCGAGAGGTGGGCCTTGCGATCGGTCCAGCGGGCGAAGACCGCCAGGCCGGCCGCGATCGCCAGCACGGTCAGGCCGATGAACGCTGCGCGACGCTGCTGCCCGATGCCGAAGACCGCCCCCTGGTTGAGCACGAGGTGGAAGTCGAGGAGATCCGGCTGCAGCACCTGCACGCCCGGATGCCATGGCAATCGGTAGTCCGGATCGTCGACGAGCTGGCCCGGCACGAGCGTGACCGGCTCCCCCGCGACATGCTCGAACGACCAGTACTTGGTCCAGAGGTCGAACGCGAAGCCGGACGCGAACGTGACGAGCAGCACGATCCACGCCACCGGGCTCCGCCATGCTCGAACGAGCGTCGCGGAAGACGAGGCGCCACCCGACGCGGCAGGCATCGGCGAACTGCTCACCTCGCCTGACCGGCCTCGACGAGACGCGCCGCCTCGATCGTGTACTTCGCCCAGGGCTTCGCGTTGAGCCGCACCTTCGGGATCGGCTTGCCGGTCATCTGGCAGACGCCGTAGGTCCGATCCGCGATCCGACCGATCGCGGCATCGATCTCCGCGAGCAGCCGTCGCTCGGCCTCCGCCATGCCGAGGGTGAAGTCCTGGTCGTAGGTGTCGCTGCCCACGTCGGCCATGTGCAGGGGCATGTTCGAGAGGTTGCCTCCGCTCGAGCGAAGCGCCTCCTCCTCCATCACGTTGACGACGCCGACGAGTTCTCGCCGCTTCTCGAGAAGCAGTTCGCGGAACTTGGTGAGTTCAGCCTCGGACAGCTTGGTCTTGATGGCCCGGATGCGCTCGGCCTCGACCTCGGGCGCGACCTCCTCGACCGGCGCGACCTTGGCGCGCTTGGGGATCGAGAGCCCCTTGGTCGAGATCATCCGCACGCGGCGACCGTTGATGAACATGTAGCCGCCGCTGTCGCCGGCCTCGGACCGCGAGACCGCGGCCGCCGCAACCGATCGCGGGTTGGCCGGCTCCTTCGAGGCGGCCCGGGACCGCCCGCCCGTCTTCGAGGTCTTGCTCGCAGGCTTCTTGGGTTCGGCCGCCGCCTTCGTGGCCTTGGCCTTCTTCTCGACCTTCGCCGCGCTCTTCGCGGGAGCCGCGGCCTTCTTCGAAGCCTTGGCCTCCGCCTTCTTCTCGATCTTCCTGCTGCCGCCCTTGGCCTTGGCCTCCGACGCGGCCGCCGCCTTCGAGGCCATCTTGTTCGACGAGGGCGTCGCGGCCTTGGATGGCGCCTTCGAACGCTTCGTCGCGACCTTCGCCGCGGGCTTCTTCGGCGCTACGGCCTTGGCCCCCTTCTTGGCGGAGACCGTCGGCTTGGCGGCCTTCGCGGGCGCGGACTTCGCCTTCGAGGCCTTCGCAGCCGGCTTCGCGGCCTTGACCGACTTCGAGGCCTTCGACGCCTTCGCTGGAGCGGTCGGCTTGGACTTCGCGGCCGACTTGGCCGGCTTCGCCGCGCTGGCGGCCTTCTTCTTCGTAGCGGACGAACTCGACTTGCCGGCGGAAGCGCGAGAAGGACTCTTGGCCACGAATCAAGCCTTTCTAGGGACGCGCCGCAGAGCGGACGAGGGGCGGTCCGGGTCGAGGGGGACACGCGGAGGGGACGCCGTCGGAAGATGGCGTCGTGGATGCGACCGGCTCGATCCGGGGCCCGAACGGCTCGGGATGGATCGACCTTCGGCGATTGCCCCGACGGGCAGGGCGCCGCAGGCCCGGACTCGCTGCCGCCCGGGACCCGAAGGGGTGCCGGTGGGGGGCGGAGAGCCGCAAAAAGTAGCCATGCCGATCGAGCCGGTCAACGACGGCCGAAGCCGGAAGCCTCCGGCGAATCAGCCCAGTGGAGGAATCGGCTCACCCCCCGCCGCGACCGGGATCGACCCGACGGTGCCGATCGTGCGGAACTTCTCGAACCGCCGCCTCACCAGGGTCTCGGGCTTGAGCCGGGTCAGGTCGTTGAGCTGGTCGACGATCCAGTCCTGGAGCTTCTCGGCGGCAACCTTCGGATCGCGATGGGCCCCGCCCGGCGGCTCCGAGATCACCGCGTCGATGAGCGCGTTGGTGAGGTTGTCCCGTGCGGTCAGCTTGAGGGCCGACGCCGCAAGCTCGTTGGTCCGCTCGTTGGCCTGCTTCCAGAGGATCGCAGCGCAGCCCTCGGGGCTGATCACCGAGTACCAGGCATGCTCGAGCATCGCCACGCGGTCGCCGACGCCGATGCCGAGGGCGCCGCCGGAGCCCCCCTCGCCGATCACGACGCAGACGATCGGCGTTCGCAGCCGGCTCATCTCGAGCAGGTTCCGCGCGATCGACTCCGCCTGACCTCGCTGCTCGGCGCCCACGCCGGGATAGGCCCCCTTGGTGTCGATCAGCGTCACGATCGGAAGCCGGAACTTCTCCGCCAGGCGCATCTTCTCGAGGGCCTTGCGGTACCCCTCCGGATGCGCACAGCCGAAGTTGCAGCGGATCTTCTCCGCGGTCGACCGCCCGCGTCGATGCCCCACCACCAGCACCTTGTGGGAGCGGATGCGCCCGAAGCCGGTCACGATCGCCGGATCGTCGGCGAACGCGCGATCGCCGTGCAGCTCGACGAAGTCGCGGCACATGAGATCGATGAAGTCCGTGCTCTGGGGCCGCATCGGATGCCGCGCGACCTTGACCGTCTGCCACGGCGTGAGCGAGGCGTAGGTCTTGACGAGCAGGCGATCGCGGGTCTCGCGCAGCTCGCCGATCTCGCGGGCGAAGGACTCCGCATCCTGGCGAGCCTCGAGGGCGGCGATCTGACGCTCGATCTCGAGCACCGGGGCTTCGAAGTCGAATTCGTGCGAGACGGCGGACATGGGCGGAAAGTGTACGAGGTCGCGACGGCGAAACGAAGCCTCCGATTGACACCTTCCCGGCCCGCGCGGATCCTCGGGCGATGCAATCCGACCCGCCGACGCCGCGACTGGCCCTCTTTGGATTCGGCAATCTCGGCTCGGCGATCGTCGAGGGCGCGATCCGGCGGCGCGTGCTCCATCCCCGCGAGGTGGTCGCCATCGAGCCCGAGCCCGCGGCACGGGCGGCCGCGGAGCGTCTGGGCCTCCGCGCAACCGAGGAGCCCGAAGCCGCCGCGTCGTGCGAGGCGCTGCTCATCGCGGTCAAGCCCCAGACCTGGCCCCAGGTCGCCGCCGCGATCGCGGCCATGCCGCCGATCGCCGCCGGCGACGCGAAGCGCCTGCTCGTCTCGGTGATGGCGGGCATCGCGAGCGAGCGGATCGAGCGCGAATGCGGCGGAGGCGTGCGGGTCGTCCGCGCGATGCCGAACACGCCTGCGCGGATCGGACTCGGCATCACCGCGATCGCCGCGAACGCGACGTCGCCGGAGGAGCGGGCCTTCGTCCGAAAGCTCTTCGACGCGGTCGGCGAGATCGTCGAGGTGCCCGAGTCCCAGTTCCACGCGGTCACCGCGGTGAGCGGATCCGGGCCCGCCTACGCGTTCCGTCTTGCGGAGTGCATGGAGCAGGCCGCGAAGCGTCTCGGGCTCTCGGCCGCGGTGGCGCGGGCGCTCGTCTCCCGCACGATACGCGGCGCAGGGGCGATGCTCGCCGAGGACGGCGCCGATCCGGCAAGCCTCCGCGACGCGGTCACGAGCCGCGGAGGCACGACCGCCGCCGCGCTCGAGCAGTTCGAGCGATGGGGCATGGAGCCGGCGGTCGTCGACGCGATCGCGGCGGCGGAGGCACGGAGCCGCGAACTGTCGGGCGATGCGCCAAAGGCGTCGTCGGAGTGAGGCTCAGAAGTCGCGACGCGCGAAGATGAACGCGGCGAGGCCGAGGATCACCGCCTCGAACGCGAGGCTCGATCCGACGATGAACCACGCGGAGGTCTCGCGTTCCTCGCCGAGCTCGCGCCGCGCCGATTCGCGCCGGTCGGCGCGGCGCTCGGCGCGGCGTGCCTCGCGATCGTCCTGCTCGGCCGACTCGTCGGCCTCCGCCGGCGGCGGCTCTGGCGCCTCGTCCTCCCGGTACTCGCCGAGCATGATCTCGGTCATGGTGTAGCGGCTGTCGGGCGCGAGCCATCGATCGAGCAGGCTGATCGTCTGCTGGTTCTTCGGAAGCACCGCCATCGCGATCTCGAGCGGCCGATGCCATCCCTCGATCGCCTCGAGCCGCTGCCGGGCCTCGTCGGCGCGGCCGCGATTGGCGTCGAGCTCGGTCTCGAGACGTTCCCGCGCCCGCTGCTCGCTCGGGCGATCGGAGTTGGCGATGCGGGCAAGCCGCGACTCCTGATCGGCCATCCGCTCCTCGATCCGCTCGAGCCGCACCGACTGCTCGGTCGCGATCGAGGAGAGCGCGCCTTCGCCCGCCTGCACCGCGAAGAGCAGGAACCAGAACAGCGCCGTGAAGAGCAGCGCCGCCAGCCCGCTTCGCGTGACGAGCCCCATCAGCACGTTGAACGCGTAGAGGTAGGAGAAGAAGATCGTGACGAGCGGAACGGCGGCGAAGATCGGCCAGATCCACTCGTCGATCCGCACGCCCACGCAGATGAAGACGCCGGTGCAGAAGAGCAGGACCTGCACGAAGACGAAGAGCAGGCTGCCGAGGAACTTGATCAGGAAGACCCGCACCCGCGAGATCGGCTTCGAGAGGACCATCTCGATCGATCCGGCGCTCATGAAGTCGGGGAAGACCGAACTCGTGGAGACGAGCGCGAGGATCGTCGCCGCCCAACTCAGCCAGATCGTGACGACGAGATTCGAGAAGATGCCGAGGTAGAGGGCCTTCGCCCACGGGCTGCCCTTCACGAAGAAGGGATCCTCGAGTTCCCACGCGCCGAAGAAGAGGCTCAACCCGTTGTCGCCGAAGCCGATCGAGGCGTAGGCGAGCATCACCAGCATCGAGATCCCGAGGCTGATCCAGAAGAGCTTGCGGCTTCGAAGCATCCGCAGGCTGTCGATGAGGAGCGCGGTCGCCTGCATCAGCCGAGCACTCCCTTCCGGAGGACGCCGCCGGGCCGCGATCGTCCGCCATCCGCCGAGACCGCCTTCACGAAGAGCTCCTCGAGGCTCGACTGCACCGGACGCAGCGAGACGACCGTGCGGCTCGCGCTGCGCAGCGCATCGAGGAGCGGCTGGACCTCGGCCGCATCGTGACCCGGCACCGCGAGCCGCCAGCGTCCCTCGTGCGGCGCCACGCGTCCGCCCATCGACTCGACCTGCTGCAGGAGGGAGTCCGCCAGCGCCGTTCCGGCGTCCTCGACTTCGATCTCGTAGCGACGATCGCCGCCGGACAGTTCCGCGATCGTGCCCTGCGCAAGCACCTGGCCCTGGTTCAGGATCGCGACCCGCGTGCAGGTCGCCTCCACCTCGCTGAGCAGATGGCTGTTGAGCAGCACGCTCCGACGCCCCGCCTGCGCCGCCGCGACGAGGACATCGCGGATCTCCTTGCGGCCGACGGGATCGACGCCGTCGGTCGGCTCGTCGAGCACGAGCAGTTCCGGATCGTTGACGAGGGAGACCGCCAAGCCCACCCGCTGCCGCATGCCCTTCGAATAGGTCCGAACCGGACGATCCGCCCATGAGGACATGCCGACCGTCTCGAGCAGTTCGGCGGTGCGGCTGCGACGCTGTGGCCTCGGCACCTTCGCGAGCGATCCGAAGTAGTCGATCGCCTGCCGTGCGGTCAGGTACTCGGGAAAGCGAAGGTTCTCCGGCAGGTAGCCGACCCGTGCGAGGGTGGCGCGGTCGCCGAGCGGGCGCCCGAGCACGCGTCCCGAACCGCCGGTCGGGCGAACGAGCGTGAGCAGGATCTTGACGAGCGTGCTCTTGCCGGCGCCGTTGGGGCCGAGCAGCCCGAAGATCTCGCCTCGCTCGATCCGCAGGTCGGCACCCCGCAGCGCTTCGACGCCGCGATATCGCTTGCGGACGCCGGCCAGATCCACTGCGAAGTCGTCGCTCATCGAGTCGGATGGTACGGAAGCCCGATCCCCACGTTGCACGCGCGTCGCGAGGACTTCGTTCCGCGGACCTGCTGCGGCGGACTGCCGACGCGCCACACAGCCGCCGGACGATGGGCGTCGACGTGGACCTCGCGTGGCGGCTCGCAAACCGCGGCCCCTCGGAGCTCTCGGGCGTGCAACGATCGTCGAACCTCGCGATGGCCAGGACCTACACTCCGCCCATGACCGTGCGCCTCACTCGCCTGAACCTCTCGGCCCTCGTCGCCTCGATGCTCCTCCTGCTCGCCGCGCCGCTCTCGTTCGCGCTGACGCAGAACCCTCCCGGTCCTCCGCCTCCGCCCCAGCCCGGAGGCAACCGCTTCCCGGCCTCCACGCCGGCGAGCCCCGTGCGGGTCGAGCCGCCCGTGATCGAACTCGGCGTGGTTCCGCCCAACACCGAGCATCGCCGCACCTTTCGGATCGTCAACGACGGCCCGATCGCGCTCAAGGTTCTGGCCGCGAATCCGAGTTGCCGCTGCACCACCGTCGACGACATCGTCGGCAAGTCGATTCCCGCCGGCGGATCGATCGATCTCGAGGCGGTCTTCGCGGCGCCGCCGACCCCCGGCTACAAGGACGCCACGGTCAACATCGTGATCGAAGGCGTGCAGCGTCCGCTGACGGCGAAGATCGGCGGCGACGTGACGCTGCCCATCCGCGTCGACCCACCGTTCGTCGATGGACTCAAGGGACGCGTCGCCGGATCGATCGCCCTCACCTCGATCGACGGCAAGCCCTTCACGATCCTCTCTTCGGGAGGCCGCGCTCCGACGTTCGAGGGCCCCGCGCCGCAGGGTCCGCAGAGCGCTCAACGAATCACGTGGAACATCGCGGGCATCGCCTGCGAGCGCATGCCGCTGTGGTGGATCGTGGTCACCGACCACCCCGATTGCCCGATCGTGCCGCTTCGGATCCGCCACGACTGCACCGGCAGCAAGGCCGACATGGCCCGCTACGCGCGGTACTGGATCCCCAAGGAGCAGCTCGTGAACCTCGGTCGCATGGCTTCCGGCGGCGAGAAGACCGAGGAGTTCCAGATCGACCACTACAACCCGCGCGGACGCGGCGCGATCGTGCGCCGGGACTGGGGCGAGGTCCGATCGGTGTCGACCGGCACGCCCGATCTCTCGGTGCGGCTCCTCGGAACCCGTCCGGCCGGCGACGGCTCGGTGGTGCTCTCGCTCGGCTTCACCGCGAAGCCCGGCTTCTCGGGACTCGTCGAGAACGTGCTCCGCGTCGAGACCGCTTCCGGCGTCGCCGAGATCCCGCTCGTCGCCGTGGTCGGCGGCTGATCGCCGATGTCGAGCGCGCTCACCGATCCCGGGGCGTTCTGCGATCTGATGGATCGCGCCGCCGAGTCGATCCTCGCGATTCCCACTCGCCGCGGATCGACGGTGCACCTTCCGCGCCGCGGCTCGCTCGTCGTCACCGGCGATCTCCACGACAACCCCCTGCAACTCTCGCGGATCCTCGGATTCGCGGCGCTCGAACGCGGCTCCGAGCGCCACGTGATCCTGCAGGAGCTCATCCACGGCGACCGGCTCGTCAACGGCGTCGACCTCAGCCACCGCATGATCGGGCGAGTGGCCGAGCTCGCGCTGCGCTTCCCGGGCCAGGTCCATCCGCTGCTCGCCAACCACGAGCTCGCACAGATGAACGGCGATTCGGTGAGCAAGGGCGGCGGCGACAACGTCGCGCTCTTCGACGACGGCCTCGACTGGGTCTTCGGCGACGAGGCGGATCGCGTCGCGGACGCGATCGGGCGATTCATCCGCGCGATGCCGCTGGCGGTCCGCACCGAATCGGGCGTGCTGTGCAGCCACTCGCTGCCGGCGCCGGCGGCGATGGCCCGTTTCGATCCTGCGGTGCTCGATCGGCGCCTCGACGACGCCGACTACGCCCGACCCGCCGGCGACGCCTACGTCATGGTGTGGGGACGAGGCCACGACATGAAGCAGGTCGCGAAGCTGCGCGAGGCGTGGGGCGTCAAGCTCTGCTGCGTCGGCCACGGCTTCGCGGAGACCGGCGCCGAGGCGGTCTGCCCGGGCCTTCTCATGCTCAACAGCGATCACGAGCGTGGGGCCGCGTGGCGACTCGACCTCGCGGCCGAGCCGCCGCCGGCCGAAGAGGCCGCGATGGAGGCGATGCCGCTCGCGGCGATCGAGGCGCTCGCGGCGGCGAGACGCGAGGATCGCGGAGAGCCTCGCGGCTGACTCCATGCACGCCATGCCCGGCATGCTGGCGATCGAACTGTCGGCGCGGGTCGGCTCGGTCGCGTTGCGCGATCTCGAAGGCCGCGTCGCGGAGCGTCGCTTCGAGCCGGGCGACCGAAGCCGCGAGCCGCTGCTTCCCGAGATCGATCGGCTGGTGCGCGAGGCGTCGATGCGTCCGGCGGATCTCCGCGCGATCGGCGTCTCCACGGGGCCCGGCGGATTCACCGGGCTTCGCATCTCGATCGCGGCGGCGAAGGGCATCGCGGCGGCGCTGGGCATCCGGACGGTGCCGGTGCCCTCGGCGCTGGTGATCGCCGAGTCGACGTCGATCGACGACGCCTCGCTGCACGCGGCTTCGTCGGTGCTGACGATGGTGGCCTCGAAGCGAGGCTCGGCGTGGCTTCATCGCGCCGTGTGCGACGAGCATGCGCCAGGCGGCTGGCGCACGATCGGCGAGCCGTCGGCGGTCTCGCGTCCCGAGATCGAGGCTTCGCCGGCGTGGCACGACCTCGACGGCACCGTGCTGCTCGCCGACGAACACCAGGACCCGACCATCGTCGAGGCGTTGTGCGAACGCGGAGCCCTCCGATGGTCCGGCGGAACGAGGACGCCGCCGATCACGGCGATGGGCTGCCTGCGGCTCGCGGAGCGGCTGCATGCCGCAGGCGCCGCCATCGCGCCCGAGGCGCTGCTGCCGACCTACCCGCGGGAGCCCGAGGCGGTGACGCTTTGGAACCTGCGGCATCCGCAGGCGTCCGCGAGGTCCGGATAAGCCGCAGGCTTCTCGCCTTCGCGAGACTTCCGCGACGCTCCCGCTTCGCCGCAGCCCCCGGTCCGCCGCGGCACCCCGACCCGACTTGCCCGCAACTTCGCCGCCGTCCCCGAAGTCGCCCCATCTTCCGGTCGATGCCCTCCGCGAGGCGATGCCGCCTGTTCGGAGCGACCGCATGGACCAGGACCCTTCCCTCGAGCACCTCCGCGACAAGTCGATCTTCACGACCGGCGAAGCCGCGGAGCTCTGCCGCGTGAGCCAGCAGACGATCATCCGCTGCTTCGACAACGGACGGCTGCAGGGCTTCCGCGTGCCGGGCTCGAAGTTCCGCCGCATCCCCCGCGCGGAACTGATCCGCTTCATGCGCGAGAACGAGATCCCCCTCGGCATGCTCGGCGAGACGAAGCACACCGCGCTTCTCGTCGACGACGATCCCGAGACGGTGCGACGGATCGAGGAGTCGATCGCCGCCGACGGCGATTGGAGCCTCATCGTCGCGAGCAACGCGCTCGAGGCCGGCATGGAGCTCGAGCGGGCGACGCCCGACCTGCTGATCATGGATGCGGCGCTCCCGGACCTCGATCCGGCCGCGGCGTTCGGGCGCATCCGCCGCCGCGAGCGCTTCGCGAACCTCCGCATCGTCTTCACGGGCGGCGCGGGCGACGACGAACGGCTGCGCCACGCCCGCCTCGCGGGCGGAGAGGTGCTGCGAAAGCCCTTCGAGCTCGAGAGCCTTCGGCAGCTCATGCGGAACGGAGGTCCGCGGTGAGCGGTCGGGACGAGACGCCGCGCCGCGCACGCCGCGCGACCGCCACAGACCGAACCCCCGATCGGGCAAATCGCCGATCGCGGCTCGACGCCTCGACCGGCGAAGCCTCGCCGTCGATGAACCGGACGGAGGTGGAGCCCATGAACGAGCGAACCGCAACCGACGCCACGACCTTCCAGACCGACGACTTCGTCGCCATGCCGACCCGAGCCCTCGCGGTGTGCGGACGGCCGGCGCTCGCCGCGTCGATCCGTCGCCAGCTCTCCAAGCTCGGCCTCGAGTGCGAGACCCGCACCGATCCGCGTCGAGCCCTTGCGAGCCTTCGCGAACAGCCGTGGGACCTGCTCGTCGTCGACGACGCGTTCCCCAGTTCGCTGCGAGCGGAACTCGTCCAGGAACTGCGAGCCCGCGACGCCGCCGGCGCCGCGATCTGGCTCACGCAGTCGGCCTCGGTCGCCGAGACCGTCGCCGCCATGCGGATCGGCTTCGAGGACATCGTCTCGCTCCCGCTGCGGGAGGAGGAGCTCCTCGGCCGCGCTGCGGAACTCCTTCGCAAGCACGAGCACCTGCGGCGCTCCGCCGATCGCATCAACCGCTGGCGGCATGTCTGCCGCCGCCTGAACCAGGCCCGCCACGAGGCCGGCCGCGCCGCCGACGAGGCGAAGCACGACCTCGATCTCGCACGCGCCGAGACGCAGCGGCAGGTCAAGGAGGCCGCGATGGCGAGCGAGTTCCGCACGCTCGTCCGGCAGGAGCTCGAGGTCGAGGGGCTCCTCCGCACCTCGATGGAGTACCTGCTCTCCAAGTGCGGCCCCACCAACGCCGCGGTCTTCCTCGACAACGGCGAGGGACGCTGGACGCTCGGGGCCTACGTCAACTACCGCATTCCCCGCGGATCGATCACCGCCGCTCTCGAGCGCATCGCGCAGCAGGTCTGCCCGAACGTCGCGGAGCAGGCGGGAATCCTTCGCTTCGGAGACGTCGAGGACTTCGTCGACTCCGTCGGCGCCGAGGCCGAACCGCTCGCGGATCAGGAGATCGTCGCCTTCGCCTGCCGGCACGACGACGAGCCGCTCGCGGTGGCGGTGCTGTTCCGGGATCGCTCGGAGCCGTTCGCCGAGGAGACCGCCGCGACCTTCGATCTGCTCCGCGAGATCCTCGCCGAGCAGATGGCTTCGGTCGTGCGGATCAACCACCGCGCGAAGCCGCAGTGGCCCGAGGAGGCCGGCGAAGGCTGCGACGAAGGCGACTGGAACGAGGCGGCCTGACGATCGTCGGCACCGTCAGGCGGGCGCGATCCTCGCCAAGATCGTGACGCCGCCGACGACCCGATCGCCGACCTTGACGAGCGTCTCGACGCGGTCCGGATCCGGCAGGATCAGTTCGGTCGTCGAACCGACCTTGATCATGCCGAAGCGCTCGCCGCGGGCGAGTCTTGCGCCAGGCTCGAGCGGACAGACGATTCGCCGCGCGATCGCGCCGGAGATCTGCTTCACCCCGATCGGCCGGCCGTCGACGAGCTTCAGCACGATCAGGTTCGACTCGTTCAGGGTCGCCGACGCCTCGGTGCGGGCGTCGAGGTAGCGGCCGGGGCGATGTTCGAGACGCACGACCTCGGCATCCGCCGGCGAGCGGTTGACGTGGACGTCGAGCACGCTGAGGAAGATCCGCACCACCACCGCCGGACCGCCCACCGCTTCATGGCGTTCGTCGCGGAAGACCGCACTCACCACGCCGTCCGCGGGGCTCACCATCGAGCGCGGGTTCGAATCGGTCGGCCGGCGCCCTGGCGGGTCACGGAAGAACCAGACGACGCCGAAGAGCGCCAATGCCGCGACGGCCGTGAGCGGCCACCATCCCGCCAGCGCCGACGGCACACCGATCGCGATCGCGGCGATCGACGCGGTGGCCCACTCTCGGATGCCGTAGGGGGTGAGGAGCA
>JBMTTG010000058.1:0-13161 GCA_049449095.1 Phycisphaerales bacterium
TCTTTTCCCCGTGGGTCGGCTTCAAGGGCGGCAAGGGCGTGGCGACCGGCTTCGGATCGATGGTGGCGTTGTGGCCCCTTCTGACCTGGCCGATGGTCGGAGCCCTGCTCGCCTGGGCGATCCTGCTGGCGGTCACGCGGTTCATGGCGATCGCCAGCGTGATCGCCGCCGCGACGCCGCCTGCGGTGCTGCTCGTCCAATCCCTGCAGGCGGACTGGCCGTCGGCCGCGGCGCCGCTGCTTGTCGCCACCTCGCTCGTCTTCGTGCTCGTCGCGATCCGGCACCGGTCCAACGTGGCTCGGCTCCTCGCCGGCACCGAGCCGCGGATCGGCACGCGGGCCGAGTCGCCGCCGCGTGCCCGCTAGCATCCGCTCGACCATGAATCTCTCCGCGAGCGCGACCTTGACCGCCGAACCGCCGACTCCCGCCACCTCGATCCACGACGGATACCGGTCTCCGCTCGAGACCCGCAACGCCTCGAAGGCGATGCGGGCGATCTGGTCCGAGCAGAGGCGGTTCGGGTTGTGGCGGCGGGTGTGGCTGGCTGCCGCGGAGAGCCAGCGGGAAGTCGGCATCGAGATTCCCGACGAGGCGATCGAGGCGATGCGGTCGACGCTCGACGAGATCGACTTCGAGTCCGCCGCGAGGCACGAGGCCCGCATCCGCCACGACGTGATGGCGCACGTGCACGCCTTCGGGGAGGCGGCACCGGCGGCGCGGGGCGTCATCCATCTCGGTCTCACGAGCCAGGACGTCGTCTGCAACGCCGAGGTGCTGCAGTGGCGGGAGGCGCTCGACCTGACCTGCCTCAAGGCCGCGATCGTGATCGATCGCCTTGGCCGCTTCGCGGCGCGGTATCGCGATCTTCCGACCACTGGGTTCACGCACTTCCAACCCGCGCAGCCGGTGACCGTCGGCAAGCGGGCCTGCCTGTGGGCGCAGGACTTCGCGATCGCCCTCTCGGAACTCGAGGCGTGCCGGCGCGACCTGCGCCTGAAGGGCCTGCGCGGCGCAACGGGCACGCAGGCCTCCTACCTCGCCCTCCTCGGCGGCGACCCCGCCCGGGTCGAGGCGCTCGAGCGGACCTTCGCCGAACGCCTCGGCTTCACGCCCGAGGCCTGCTGGGCCGTCTGCGGGCAGACCATGCCCCGTCTGGCCGATGCCCGGATGCTCTCGGCGCTCGCCCTCGCGGCGGCCGCCATCCACAAGTGGGCGACCGATGTGCGGCTGCTCGCAGGCTTCGGCGAACTCGCGGAGCCGATCGAGCCGGATCAGGTCGGCTCCTCCGCGATGGCCTACAAGCGCAACCCCATGCGCTGCGAGCGGGCCTGTGGGCTCGCGCGGTTCGTGATGGGGCTTCCGGCGACCGCGCTGCAGACCGCGGCGACCCAGTGGCTCGAGCGGAGCCTCGACGACTCGTCGGTGCGCCGGCTCATGATCCCCGAGGCGTTCCTGGCCCTCGACGGCGCCCTCGACCTCGCCGCGAACGTCGCGGATGGGCTCGAGGCGATCGAGTCCGCGATCGCGGCGAGGCTCGAGCAGGAGCTTCCGTTCCTCGCGACCGAGACACTGCTCATGGCCGCGGTGTCCCGCGGCGCCGACCGTCAGGAGGCGCACGAGGTGATCCGCCAGCACAGCCGCGACGTGCAGGCCGCGATGCGGGAAGGCGGTCCGTGCGACCTGCTCGAACGGCTCGCGAAGGAGCCCATGTTCGACGGGCTGCTTGGCTCGATCGACGCGGTCGACTTCGCCGGGCGATCCGCCGAGCAGGTCGATCGATTCCTCGCCGAGATCGTCGAACCAATCCGCAGTCGCTACGCAGGCCGACTCGGCGATCGCCCGCACCTTCGCGTCTGAGTCTCATGCCGATCCCCCGCCTTCGCGCCGACGACGCCACGCTGCTGGTCATCGACCTCCAGGAGCGGCTGATGCCGACGATCCTGGAGGGCGAGACCGTGGTCCATCACGCCACGCTGCTCGTTCGCATGGCCCGCACGCTCGGGCTCCCGATCGTCGCCACCGAGCAGTACGTGAAGGGCCTCGGCCACACCGTGGAGCCGCTCCGATCGGAGCTCGCCGACGGCGCGGCGATCTTCGAGAAGACCCGGTTCAGCGGCCTGGTGCCCGAGGTCCTCGCGACGCTCCAGCAGTCGGGCCGCGGGCAGGTGCTCGTGACCGGCGTCGAGGCGCACGTCTGCGTCCTGCAGACGGTGCTCGATCTCGCCGCGGCGGGCTTCGTGCCCTTCCTCGCGATCGACGCGATCTCCGCCTCCCGGGCCGGCTCGATCGCCCCGTCGATCCGCCGGATGGAGCACGCCGGCGCCGTGCCCACCGGCGTCGTCTCGGCGATGTACGAGATGCTTGCCGATGCGAGCCATCCCGCCTTCAAGGCCTGCCTGCCGCTCGCCAAGGAGGTGCGGAACCTTGCCTTCGATCACGGCTTCACGGGCGGGAACTTGCGCGGATTCCTCGGCGGAACCGGCCCTGGATCGCCCGAAGCGGACGCGGCGCGGTAGGTTTCCCGGGCACGGGGGCGGCGACCGGGGCGCTCCGGCGCGCCGCGTCGGACGGTTCGAGTTCATCGTGGGCCTCTCGCCCCTCCTCCCTCCCACTCCATTCGGAGCCGATCATGCTCAACGATCTCTATCAGCAGCTCGTCAAGCTCTCGCAGGAAGTCGAGCCGGATCTCCAGAAGGCCGCCGGCGGCAACAAGGCCGCGGGAACCCGGGTGCGCAAGACCATGCAGGAGATCCGCTCCGTGGCGCAGGAGATCCGCGTCAAGGTGCTCGAGGCTCGCGACACGCCGCCGGCCTGATCGCCCGCAGTGGTCGTCACTCCCGGGGGCATGAACGCGTCGGCCGAAGAAGCCGACGCTTCTCTCGTCCTGCATCGCCGACACGCCCCGTCTTCCACCGCTTGCCTCCGAGGACCGGCATGGCCTCCGAACTTCTTCTCGATCTCGCTTCGATCGACCTCTCCCAGGTGATGGCGGACGCCGACACCGTCGGTCGCATCAATCCGCAGGGCGGCCCGATGCGGCAGCTCGACCACGTCATCTGGCACGACGAGGCGCTCACCTGCGGTCTCGGCATCAAGCACGTCGGCGACGACGAGTTCTGGGTGCCCTACCACGTGCCGGGACGACCGCTGATGCCGGGCGTGCTCATGATCGAGGCGTGCGCGCAGCTCGGCAGCTTCCTGTACCGCACCAAGATCCCGAACCTGCCGTTCGTCGGCTTCACCCGCTGCAACGACACGGTGTTCCGAGGGCAGGTGGTGCCGGGCGACGACCTGCTGCTGCTCTGCCGCGAGATCGAGTGCGGCAAGCGTCGGTTCATCTCCCGCTTCCAAGGCGTGGTCGGCGACAAGCTGGTGATGGAGACGACGATCACCGGCATGGTGTTCTGACCCGCCGCGCGCCGACGCACGCCTCCCGCCCGAGCCGCTCCTCGAGATGCCCGCCCCTTCCTCCGCCACCGGCACGCCGCGAGCGATGATCCTGCGGCCGACGCTTCGGCGTCGAGCGTGGGGAGGATCGAGCCTCGAGACGCGCCGACCCGAGGCGAACCGTGAAGCGGGCGAGGGCCCTTTCGGCGAATCGTGGGAACTCGCGGGCCTCGATGGCCTGCCGGCATCCCCCGGCAGCGACACCGAGATCGGCGCCGGCTGGCAGGCGGGCAGCACCGTGATCGAGGCGATTCGCCGCGATCCGGAGGCGATCCTCGGCCGCAGCCTTCCCGATCCGCGTCATCGCCTGCCGCTGCTCCTCAAGTTGCTCGATGCCGCCACGCCGCTCTCGGTGCAGACCCATCCGCGCCCGGCCTACGCCGGTCATCATGCCGGGGCGGACGTCAAGCACGAGGGGTGGTTCGTGCTCGAGGCGACGCCTGGCGCGGTCGTCTATCGCGGATTCCGTCGGCGACTTGATCGACGCGAGATCGCCGAGGCGATCTCGGCCGGACGCCTGCAGGACGAACTCGTCGCGGAGCCGGTCTCGAAGGGCGACTTCGTGTGGCTGCCGAGCGGCACCTGCCACGCGCTCGGCGCAGGGCTTCTTGTCGCCGAAGTGCAGACGCCCAGCGATACGACCTACCGCGTGCACGACTGGGGCCGGTCCGACGCGAGTCGGCCGCTTCATCTCGCCCAAGCGAGGGAGGCCGTCGAGGGCACCGCCGCCTCGGAGCTGCCGCCGATCGTGCGGACGGAGCGGACCCCGCCCACGCTCGAAGTCGACGGGCTGCGGACGTGGGATCTGCATCGCGGCGAACGGTTCTCGATCGAGCGGATCGATGCCGAGGCGGGCACGGTGCTGCCGCTCGTCACCGACGGCACCGCGGTGGCGCTGATGCTGCTCGCCGGCGAGATCTCGATCGAGTCGGCCGCGGAGGCTGCGCCGCCGTTGCACGCCGCCGCGATCGCGACGGTGCTCTTCCCGGCGAAGGGCGAGCCGGAGCGGATCCGCGCGACGCGAGACGCGAAGTGGCTGCGGATCCGGCTCGCCGATCGATTCGAGCGAGCCATCGCCTGACACGCCCTGTGGGAGAACCGACGTTGCCGACGCCCTCCGCCCGACGCTCACGCCGCCTGCTCGGGATGATCGCCCTGCTCGGCGGCCTTCACGCGATCGGATCCGTCCACGCCATCCCGCTCATGCAGGGCGTGCCGCCCTCGGCGCCCACGAGTCCGCCTGCGAAGACCTTCACGATCGCCCCGAGCGTCGCGTGGGATCTCGCGGGCGAGTCGGTCCCGCCCGGGAGCGTGATCGAACTTCCGATCGGCGTGCACGTCACCGCGGTGCTCGAAGGGCTCGCGGGAACCGCCGAGTCGCCAATCCGCATCGTGAGCGCCCGGAATGGCGAGGGCCGCGCCACGGCGATCATCGCGGGAGGTGAGACGGGCGTGCTCCTGCGGCGCTGTCGGCACGTCGAGGGCGATGGCCTCGTGGTCATCGGACCAACCCGCGCCGCCATCCGTCTCGAGGGCTGCGAGGATGTGACGCTGCGGAACCTTCTGCTCGCGCGGCTCGGCCCCGATGCGGAAGCCGACGGCATCGAGATCGTGGACTCGAAGCGCATCGCCGTGCGTTCCGCGCGGATCGATGGATGGTCCGACGCGGCGATCGAGGTGCAGACCTCGCAGGCGGTGTCCCTCTCCGGCATCGAACTCCTCGCGATGGACGGCCGCCGCAATCGGGTCGGCCTCCAGGTCGGCGCGGGCACCTCCGATCTCTCGCTCGAACGATTCAGCCTGCGAAACCTGCCGCTGGCGATCGCCCTGGGACCGACCGGATCGGGCTCCGCGGGGGCGACCGCCGCGACCGGTGTCCGCATCGAGAAGGGCCTCGTGCAGGGAGCCACGGTGGGGATCGAGTTCGGAGAGGTCTCCGACAGCCGGATCGAGCGGATCACGATGCGCGACTGCCGCGAGCCGGTCGTCGTCCTCGGCTCGCCCCGCGAGATGCGCTTCGTCGGGAACATCGTCGCGTGGGACCCCGGCCGGATGAACGCGTTCGGGCGGGTGAACGACGACGCGGACGCGAGCGGGCTCCTGCTCGGCGAGAACCTGTGGTGGTCGGCCGAACTTCCGGCCGCGATGCCGCTCCTCGGAGGGATCCCGGGAACCGCGACCGCCCCGCAGCGGCACGCCCCGTCGCCGAACCTCGACGAGCGAGGCGTCGCGAACAACCCCGCCGTCGCGACGCTCGGCCGCCCGGCGCCGTGATCTGAGAGCCCCCCGCCCGCCGTGGTGCGCCGCCCGAGTCGGCGACGACCTTGGCGGGTCCGCCGCAGACGGGTATTCTTCGCCCCTTCCCCGCAACCCCGAGCACGGAAACCGCTCATGGCCAGCGCCGGCACGATCAGCCAAGTCATCGGCTCCACCTTCGACGCCGAGTTCCCCGAGTCCGATCTCCCCGAGATCAACAACGCCGTCACCATCGACCTCGAGGTCGCCGGTCAGAAGACCCGTCTCGTGGGCGAGGTCGCCAAGCACCTCGGCGGCGGCGTGGTCCGCTGCGTGGCGCTCGCGTCGACCGACGGCCTTCGCCGCGGCGACCGCTGCACCGATACCGGATCGCCGGTGAAGGTTCCGGTGGGCGAACCCGTCCTCGGTCGCGTCTTCAACCTGCTCGGCGAGCCCGTCGACGAACGGGGCCCCGTCTCCGCGACCAAGTACAGCCCGATCATCCGCGAGGCTCCGGGCTTCGTGGATCTGAACCCCAAGACCGAGATCCTGCAGACCGGCATCAAGGTCATCGACCTGCTCTGCCCCTTCGTCCGCGGCGGCAAGATCGGTCTCTTCGGCGGCGCCGGCGTCGGCAAGACCGTCGTCATCCAGGAGATGATCGCCCGCGTGGCCCGAAACTTCGGCGGCTACTCGGTGTTCGCCGGCGTCGGCGAACGCACCCGCGAAGGCAACGACCTCTGGCTCGAAATGCAGGAGGCCGAGTACACCGACGCGGAGGGCAAGACCGCGCACGTCATCGACAAGGTCGCCATGGTCTTCGGCCAGATGAACGAGCCGCCGGGCGCACGTCTCCGCGTCGCCCTCTCGGCGCTCACCATGGCCGAGGAGTTCCGCGACGCCTCCGGCAAGGAGACGCTCCTCTTCGTCGACAACGTCTTCCGCTTCACGCAGGCGGGTTCGGAAGTGTCGGCACTTCTCGGCCGCATGCCGAGCGCCGTGGGCTACCAGCCGACCCTTTCCACCGAGATGGGCGCTCTGCAGGAGCGCATCACCTCGACCCGGCAGGGCGCGATCACCTCGGTGCAGGCGATCTACGTGCCGGCGGACGACCTCACCGACCCGGCCCCCGCGACCACCTTCGCCCACCTCGACGCCTTCATCGTGCTCGAGCGGAAGATCGCCGAGAAGGGCATCTTCCCCGCCGTCGACCCGCTCGCGTCGACCTCCCGCATCCTCGACCCGGCGATCGTGGGCGACCGGCACTACGCGGTGTCGCGCCGCGTGCAGAACATCCTGCAGCGCTATCGCGACCTGCAGGACATCATCGCGATCCTCGGCGTCGACGAGCTCTCCGAGGACGACAAGCTCACCGTCAGCCGCGCCCGCAAGCTCGAGCGATTCCTCAGCCAGCCGTTCTTCGTCGCGGAGGTCTTCACCGGCTTCCCTGGCGTGACGACTTCGCTCGAGGACACGATCGACAGCTTCGAGCGGGTCTGCAACGGCGAAGGCGACGACCTTCCCGAGAGTGCCTTCATGTACGTCGGAACCCTCGACGACGCGAAGGCGAAGGCCGCCAAGATGGCGATGGCGTAACCGACGCTCACCTGCTTCCACGAGACCGCCAACACCGAGGCGGGCCGGTCATCCGGTCCGCCTCGTTCATTGGGGCACCGCTTGGGTCTCGCCGCGACGCAGCAGGCGGACGGCTCGCCGGACCGCTGGTCGGCGCGGGACTCCGAACGTCACGGGCCCGTCGGACGCGGCAGCACGACCTCCGTCACCTTGCCCTCCGCATCGAAGCTCACCGCGAGCACTCGATCCGGCACGGTGTCTGGAAACATCGCGCCGGTCGCGAGCGTGCTCAGGTTGTCGTTCCATTGCCACCGCACGTAGCCGGCCTGCTCCCCCCACGCGGGAACCTTCACCTTCGACGACGGCTCGCCGAGCAGTTCGAGCACCTCGGCTTCGCTCATGCCGGCCGAGATCTGCGACTCGTGCTCGCGCCACTTCGAGGAACACGCGGCGACCGCGGCCGCCACGGCGCCGAGCAGCATGGACGGCAGACCCGTTCGGACCACGATCCGAGGGCGGTCGGGCGGCCGGCCCCCGATCGACTGGAGCTCGTCTTCGCGATCGATCATGGGATCAGTCGCCGAACTTGATCCCCTGCGCGAGCGGCAGATCGGTGCCGTAGTTGATCGTGCAGGTCTGTCGGCGCATGTACGCCTTCCACGAATCGGATCCGCTCTCACGGCCGCCTCCGGTGTCCTTCTCGCCGCCGAACGCGCCGCCGATCTCCGCCCCGCTCGTGCCGATGTTGACGTTGGCGATGCCGCAGTCGCTGCCGTCGGCCGAAAGGAATCGCTCGGCGCTGCGCACCGAGTCGGTGAAGATTGCGCTCGACAGCCCCTGGTCGACGCCGTTCTGCAGTTCGATCGCCGAGGCGAGGTCGGGCACGCCGAAGACGTAGAGGATCGGCGCGAAGGTCTCCTCCTTCGTGATCGACGGAACCGCGCCCTTCGGCACCCGCACGATGGTCGGCTCCACGAAGTGGCCTGGCCGGGACTTCATCCGCTCGAGGCCCTCGAGTCCGCCGCAGAGGATCTCGCAGCCTTCCTCCTTGGCCTTCGCGATCGCCGCCCCCATCTGCTCGACGGCCTCCCGGCGGCAGAGCGGACCCATGAGCGTGCCGGCGGCGAGCGGATCGCCGATCGGCACGGTGCGATAGGCCTTGACGAGCCGCTCGACGAGCCCGTCCACGATCGACTCGTGAACGAGCAGCCGACGCGTGGTCGTGCAGCGCTGCCCCGCGGTGCCGACCGCGCCGAACAGGACCGCCCGCACGACGAGCTCGAGATCGGCGTCGGGCATCACGATGATCGCGTTGTTGCCGCCGAGTTCGAGCAGGCAACGGCCGAGCCGGCCCGCGACGACTTCGCCGACTCGACGTCCCATGCGGCAGGATCCGGTGGCGCTGATGAGCGGCAAACGGCGATCCGCGATCATCCGCTCGCCGACCTCCTGATCGCTGCCGATCACGAGCCCGAAGAGATCCGCCGGGTCGAGCCCGGCCGGCCGGAAGAGATCCTGCTCGCGCATCAGCTCCTCGGCGATGCGGGTCATCGCAATCGCGCAGAGCGGCGTGAGCAGGCTCGGCTTCCAGACCATCGCGTCGCCGCAGGCCGCGGCGAGCATGGCGTTCCAGGCCCAGACCGCCACGGGGAAGTTGAAGGCGGTGATGATTCCGATCGTGCCGATCGGATGCCACTGCTCGAACATGCGGTGATCCGGCCGCTCGCTCGGCATGGTCGGCCCCGCGAGCTGCCGCGACAGGCCCACCGCGAAGTCGGCGATGTCGATGCACTCCTGCACCTCGCCGATGCCCTCGGGGCGGATCTTGCCCATCTCGAGCGACACGAGCTCGCCAAGCGGCTCGCACTTCGCGCGGAACGCCTCGCCGAGCCGCCGCACGATCTCGCCGCGCTTGGGAGCCGGGAGGCGGCGCCAGTGCTTCTGGATCTCGAGCGCCTTCGCGACCGCCGCGTCGTACTGCCGCGCATCCATGAGCCTCACCGCCGCGATCGCCTCGCCGGTGGCGGGGTTCTCCGAGGTCACCGAGCCCGCCGTTCCGGGCGCGACCACCCGCGGGTCCTGATCGAGACCGAGGCTGGCGAGGATCGAGGCGGCCTTGGATGCGGCGGGCGCTGCGGTGGTCATGGTGAAGGCGGTCCTGGGGTGCGGGGCGAATGATCGTCGGCACGCCGACGAGCCGGCACGTCTTCGACATGATGCGCCGGATCCCGACGATAGTCGGTCGCCGCCGCCGAGGCGAGATGCCCGACCGGTATCATCGCGCGACGACTCGACGGAGACTCCTGCTCGATGCCGCTTGATCGCAATCAGCTCGCCCGGATCGCCGCTCGCGAACTTCGCGACGGCTTCTACGTGAACCTCGGGATCGGCATTCCGACCCTGGTCGCCAACCATGTCCCCGCGGGCATGACGGTCTGGCTCCAGTCGGAGAACGGCCTGCTTGGCATGGGGCCCTTTCCGACCGAGGCGGAGGTCGACGCGGACCTCATCAACGCCGGCAAGCAGACCGTGACCGGGGTCCCCGGCCACAGCTTCTTCAGCTCCTCCGACAGCTTCGGCATGATCCGAGGCGGCCACATCGATCTGGCGATCCTCGGGGCGATGGAGGTCTCGCAGGAAGGCGACCTCGCCAACTGGATGATCCCGGGCAAGATGATCAAGGGCATGGGCGGCGCCATGGACCTCGTCGCCGGTGTCCGACGCTGCGTGGTCGTCATGGAGCACTGCAACAAGAAGGGCGAGTCGAAGATCCTCCCTCGCTGCACGCTGCCACTGACGGGCCTCCGCTGCATCGATCTCGTGATCACCGACTTGTGCGTGCTCGAGATGGACAAGCACCGCCGGCGTTTCGTTCTGAAGGAGCGGGCGCCGGATGTGACGGTGGACGAGATCGTCGCGAGGACCGCGGCCGAGCTCGAGGTGCCGCGGGAGGTTCCGGTGATGGCGGGGATCTGAGAACAAGAAGAGGAGAAGAGGAGAGGAGGAGAAGAGGAGACGGAAGAGTCGGAGGCGAGTCGACTCTGCGCGTGAAAACGCCCGGCTTGCGCCGGGCGTTCGGGGGATTTCCTGAGAGCATCCGGATCGGTCACTCGACGATGTAGACGCCGTCGAGGGCCTTCTTGATCCGCTCCTGCATGTCCATCAGGTGGCTGCGGGTGTAGGCGTCGAGGCCGTTCTTCTTCGAGCCCTTGAGCAGCCCCTCGAGCTGCTTGTTGAGATCGACGAGCTCCATCAGCGCCAGCTGACGGATCGGGCGGGCGACGTTGGCCTTGCCGGTCGCGATCTTGATCAGTCGATCGCAGAGGTCGGCCTGCAGGTTGCGGCGGAAGGTCGAGATGAAGGGGTTCCGCTCCGTGTACTCGCCGTCGAGCCGATCGACGTCGATCTCGGCGTAGACCTGCGTCGTGACCGAGTCGAAGAGTTCCGGCAGCGTGAGGGCGTCCTCGTCGGCCGCGATCCGAAGCTCGTTGTCGTAGATGCGACCGAGCGTGCTCGGGTTCATGAGAAGCGTGAGCGCGAGATTCTGCACCGCCGCCACCGCGTCGACGATCGCCCAGGCGGAATCCGCGCGGGCCGAGCGGTCGCTGAACCACTTCTCGACGGTGAGCTTGTTGACGAGTTCGGGGGTGAGGCCGTAGGCCTCGTCCACGAAGGCGTTCGCCATCACGAAGCCGAGGGCCTCGCGCTGCTTCTCGACCGCGACGGGAACGAGCGGATCACCGGTGTTGGGATCGCCCTTCTTGACGCGGTTGACGTGGGTTCCTCCGACCCAGGAGGCCGCGACATCGATCATCTGCCGCTGCTCGCCGAGGGTCTTGAGGTATCCGCGTCGCGCCTTGGCCCAGCTGTCGCCGTCCTTGACGTACTCGTCCAGCAGACGGGCACGCTGGGCCTGCACCATGAGCATCTGGTTCTCCGCCCAGCGGAGCGGATCCTTGCCGAAGTCGTAGCGACGGCCGAGCGGATCGGGGCCGCTGGTGTCCTCGTCCGTCAGGTAGGCGTGCTCCGGCTCGCCGACACGGGCGAGGACCTTCTTCGGGTCGTCGAAGGTGTAGCCGTACTCGATCGCCCACATGTCGTAGGGCCCGATCGAGGTCATCGTGTAGGCGCCCTGCGAGAGATCGGGGTCGTAGTTGAAGTTCGTCCCGATGTAGTCCATCACCGAGGCGGCGAAGGGCTTGCCCTTCATCTCCTCGCTGTTGATCTCCTCGAAGTCGTAGAGCGCCGAGGCCTTGAAGTTGTGACGCAGGCCGAGGGTGTGGCCCACCTCGTGGGCGACGAGGTGCTCGAGCTGCGGTCCGACGAAGCTCTCCGGGATGCCGTCGAGCAGCTGCCCCTCGCCCTCGGCGCCGTCGAGCAGGCCGAGCATGTCGAAGTGCAGGCTCGCGAAGGCCATGCCGCGGGCCATGCCGTGCGCCGCGAGGCAGTGCGAGCACTCCTTGCCGACCCACTGCTGGATCTGCTGGAGGTTCTCGTCGCCCGCGAGGATCGGATCCTTGCGGCTGTCCGCGGGATCGGGATCGCCGGCAATGCGACGCGCCTCGCGCTCGGCGAGCACCGCGGCACGCTGCGAGGGCGGCACCAGCTGCACCCGGGGATCCCACTCCGGATGCGCCTCGAGCCACGCGAGCGTCTCGGGAGTCAGGCTCATCGCCGACTCCATCGGTCGATCGTCGTACCAGTTGTAGAACGCGCGGATCCAGCCGTCGGTGAGGATGATGTCCGCATCGAGGATCTGTCCGGTGAGCGGATGCGCCCGGCTCGGCCCGATCGCGGTCGCCACGTCGTTGTTGAGCCAGCGGACGAAGTTGTAGCGGACGTCCTCCGGATCCTTGTCCATGTGGGCGCCGGTCACCTCATCCTGCTGATAGACGACGATCGCCTCGTCGATGCCGATCTTGCGGAACGCCTCGTTCCACTGCAGCACGCCGTCGCGCACGAAGCGGCGGTACCGCACCGGCACGGTGTGCTCGATGTAGAAGACGATCGGCTCCTTGGCCGGGCTCAGGCTGAGCTTGGGGTCGCGCTTCTGGAGGTCCCACCGGTTGATGTAGCGGGTCCAGTTGGTGTCGGTGCCGTAGCGGCCGAGATCGCGGTAGTCGGTGGTGAAGTAGCCGACGCGATCGTCCGCCTCGCGGGGCTTGTAGCCGCCGCCGTCGGGCACGAGGCTGATCGAGTAGTGGAGCGTCTTGAAGTTGCCGCTCGGATCGGGCGCCTCGACCGCGACCTCGATGTTCTGCGGGAAGGCCTTGGTCTTGGTGAACTTCGCGAGCCGGCCGTTGAGGGGAAGGCCCGCGAGCTTCTGCGAGTTGCCGACGAGCAGCTGATCGAGGTCGATGACCGGCTGGCCGTTCGGGCCGCGGCTGACGACCGGCATCTCGAGCACCACGGTGTCGGTGAAGATCCGGCCGACCGAGTCGCGCGACACCTGCTCGCCGGTCGAACGGATGTCGAGCTGCGGCTCGACGAGGGCGATGCGGTCTCCGTAGTCCTTCCACTCGACGTAGCGAGCCGGCCCCTGCAGGCCGGAGAAGATCACGCCGCCGGCGGGCGTCACCGCGAAGAAGTACTTCTGCCGCTGCCAGTTCCGCGGCAACTCCGCGAGCAGCTGCTGCTCCTTCTCGTTGAACCAGACGCCGTAGAGCGAGTTCCCGTCCTGGGTGCTCTGGATCTGCTTGTAGCCCTTCGAGACATCCTCGAACTTCGGGAGCTCACGCCCCTGGGCGAGGGCAAGCGACGCGGGGATCACCGTCCCGGCAAGGGCGGCGAGCAGGAGACTTCTGGGATTCGCTGGCATCGAGATGGATCCTTCCAAGGGCGGCGAAGCCGCCGGGCGGGTCTACGGACGGCGATTCAACCGCTGTGGGGTTCGGGGGGTTGCGT
>JBMTTG010000059.1:0-13148 GCA_049449095.1 Phycisphaerales bacterium
CAAGCACCCGCCCCCGTGACGCGTCAGCCCGACTCCCGCGCCAGGAACCCGCTCAGGATCCGCGCCGCCGCGACCGCATCGAGCCGTCGCTTCTTGCCCTTGCGGGTGTAGAGGCCGGCGAGGTCGAGTTCGGCCGCGCGGCTCGTGAGCCGCTCGTCGTGGAACTCGATCGGCAGCGACGCCGCCTTCGCCAACAGGTCTCCGAACGCCCGGACCTGCTTCGCCGCCTCGCCCTCGCTGCCATCCATGTTGAGCGGCAGACCGATCACCAGCGCGTCCGGGCCGTGCTCGGCGATCGCCCGCAGGATCGCCTCGACGAGTCGCGGGCCAGGCGGTATCTCGAGGACGTCCACCGGGCTCGCGATGCGGGTGAGGTCGTCCCCGACCGCAAGACCGGTCCGCTTGCCGCCGAGATCGACCGCGAGGTACCGCATCGGGCGGCGAGTCGTCACCGCAGCGGCGCCGGGACCCGCTCGGCGATGAACTTGACCTGCTCGGCGAGCTCGATCGGGCAGACGAGCGTGGCGTCGGCGGTGTGGACCACGACGAGGTCCTCGCAGCCGAGCACGCAGACGAGATGCTCCGGGTCGCTCGAGACCGAGAGCACACCGCGGCTCTCGACGGCGAAGAGCCGACCCATCACGCGGTTGCCGGCGGCGTCGGGCTCGATCGTCTTCGCGAGGCTCGGCCAGCTTCCGACATCGAGCCACTTGACCGCCATCGGCACCGTCGCGATCGAGAACGCCTCCGAGGCCGAGGCGGGCTCCATCACGCCGTGGTCCACGCTGATCTTGGTGAGCGCCGGATAGAGGGATGCGAGCAGCGCGTCCCGCTCGGAGGTCTCCCACGCGGCCGCGATGCGGCGAAGCGCCTCGGCGTTCGCCGGCAGGAACTTCTCGAGCGCCGACATGAATCCCCGCGCCGCGAAGACGAACATGCCGCTGTTCCAGTTCCAGCGGCCGCTCGCGAGGAACGCCTCGGCACGGGCCTTCTCCGGCTTCTCCACGAACGCCGCGGCGAGGTGGGCGCCGCCGAAGCCCTCGATCTCCGCACCGCGCTCGACCCAGCCGTAGCCGGTGGCGGCGAAGTCGGGTCGGATCGAGAAGGTCACGAAGCGCGTTGGGTCGGACTCCGCGAGCCGGAAGCCCAGGTCGAGCGCTCGGGCGAACTCCTCCTGCGGCTCGATGAGGTGATCCGCGGTGAGCACCGCGAAGACCGCCTCGGGATCGCGCGCTTCGAGGATCGCTGCCGTCAGTCCGACCGCGTTCACGGTGTCGCGGCCGGTGGGTTCGCCCAGCAGCGCGGACTCGGGAAGGTCCGGCATCTCGCGGCGGATCGCCTCGCGGAACCGCTCGGCGGTGCAGATCAGGCGGTTCGAAGGCTCGACGACGCCGTCGAGGCGATCGATCGCCGCGGCGAGGAGACTCCTGCCGCCCGGCAGCAGCGGCAGCAGTTGCTTGGGCTTCTCCCGTCGGCTCAGCGGCCAGAGTCGCGTTCCCGAGCCGCCTGCCATCACCATGCCGTGTCGCATGGGCGGGAAGGTAGCGGACCTCGGGCGCGTCGCGCGACCGTAGACTCGCGCCCATGATCACCCGCCTCTCGGGCGTGCTCGAATCGGTCGTCGACGGCGTCGCCGTGCTTGCCTGCGGAGACCTCGCCTACGAGGTGATGGTCCCCGCGGCGGAGGTGCCGAAGCTCGAAGGCTCGATCGGCGAGCGGACGACGCTTCACACGATCCACACGCTCGAGGGCGTCTCGCAGGGCGCGAGCTACCGACCGCGGCTCTTCGGGTTCGCGTCGGTGGCGGACCGGGAGTTCTTCGAGCTCTTCACGACGGTGCGCGGATTCGGGCCGCGCAAGGCTCTGCGGGCCCTCGCGATTCCCTTCCCGCGCATCGCCGAGGCGATCGCGACGGGCGACGTCGGGCTGCTCTCGTCGCTGCCGGAGATCGGACGCAAGACCGCGCAGACGATCGTGACCGAACTCGCCGAGTCGGTCGACGGCTACCTCGCGGAGGTGGGCGGGTCGAAGCCCCGGCCAGGCGCCCCCGCCGATCCGAATCGCCAGATGGCCCTCGACGCGATCGAAGTGCTCGTCCAGCTCGGCGAGCCCCGGCCGACGGCGCGGGACCTCGTCGATCGCGCCGTGGCGGCGGATCCGGCGCCGGATTCGGTCGAGGCGACGGTCACCGCGGCGCTGCGGTTTCGGGGGAAGTAGTCCGGAGCGGCCATCCGCTCGCTTCGACCACCGACTGCTGCATGCGTGCAAGCAGGGCTGCAGGCATCTCGCCCGGCAGGGCGCGAAGGAGGCCGATCGCGCGGACGCGGGTGCGGCTCGCCGTGAAGAACGCCTCAATGACCTTGGGCGCCGGCGTCCCGTCGATGAAGCAGAGCAGGATCGGCGCCGAGGAGCGCGCCGCGAGCAGGCCGAGCCCCGGCTGGAAGGGCAGGATCTCGCCGGGCGGGCGCTCGACGCCGCCTTCCGGGAAGACGCCGATCACCTCGCCCCGTTGCAGCGCCCGGAGCGACTCGCGCAGGGTCGCGAGGTCGTGGCCGTCCTGCGAGACCGGTAGTACCGCAAGGTGCCTCCACAGCCATCCGAGGCCGCGGCCCATCTGGCCGGACCACATCATCCAGCGGATTCGCCGTCGCAGCGGCATCTGCAGGATCATGGGATCGAGGCCGCAGGTGTGATTCGCCACCACGAGCAGCCCCCCTCCGCCGGGTTGGGCGAGCGATGCGAGTTCCGGGATCTCGTCGAAGCCCTCGAAGCGGATCCGGTGCACCAACGAGAGATAGGCTCGCGCGAGGCGACACTCGAGCCCGAGGAGGAGGTCGCCGCCGTAGCGCTCGCGGAGTCGCGCGAGCGCCGAAGCGCCGGCGAGCGAGACGAACAGGGCGACGGCCGCGGCCGCGAGCGGAAGGCCGAGCGCCGCGGCGTCCAGGGCGAGCGTGGCGTGGATCGGGATCGGAGAGGCGGTCACCGAGGATTCCTGGTTCTGGTGTCGGATCGCGTCTTCCGAAGCGGAGCCGGTTCCGCTAGATTCTCGCGACTTTGCGCCGAACCGGCGGAATCGCATGCCGCGCCGAGAAGACCTCCACACCATCCTCATCATCGGCTCTGGCCCGATCGTGATCGGCCAGGGATGCGAGTTCGACTACTCCGGCACGCAGGCGTGCAAGGCCCTCCGCGAGGAGGGCTACCGGGTCGTCCTCGTCAACTCGAACCCCGCGACGATCATGACCGATCCGGACTTCTCGGATCGGACCTACATCGAGCCGATCACGCCGGAGGCGGTGCGGAAGATCCTCGAACGGGAGCGGGATCTCGGCTCGCCGGTCGACGCGCTCCTGCCGACCCTCGGCGGGCAGACCGCCCTCAACTGCGCGTGTGCGCTCCATGACGACGGCACCCTCGCCGCGATGGGCGTCGAGATGATCGGCGCCGACCGCGAGGTGATCCGCCGGGCCGAGGATCGCGAGGCGTTCCGAACCCTCGTCGAGGGGCTCGGGCTTCGTCAGCCCCGGTCCCGCACCGTCACGACGATGCACGAGGCGCGGGCGTTCCTCGCCGAGATCGGGCTGCCCGCGATCATCCGCCCCGCCTACACCCTTGGCGGCATGGGCGGCGGCGTCGCCTACAACCTCGAGGAGTTCGAGGAGATCGTGCGGCGTGGCCTGAAGGCCTCGATGATCGGGCAGGTGCTCATCGACCAGTCGGTGCTCGGCTGGAAGGAGTACGAGCTCGAGGTCGTCCGCGACCGCCACGACAACTGCGTGATCGTCTGCGGCATCGAGAACCTCGACGCCATGGGCGTGCACACCGGGGACTCGATCACCGTCGCCCCGATCCAGACGCTCTCCGACAAGGAGTACCAGCGGATGCGCGACGCGGCGATCGCCATCATGCGGGCGGTCGGCGTCGACACCGGCGGATCCAACGTGCAGTTCGGCGTCGATCCGAAGACCGGCGAGATGGTGGTGGTCGAGATGAATCCGCGGGTCAGCCGCAGCTCGGCCCTCGCGAGCAAGGCGACGGGCTTCCCGATCGCCCGCATCGCCGCCAAGCTCGCGATCGGCTACACGCTCGACGAGCTTCGCAACGACATCACCGGCACGACCTCGGCGTGCTTCGAGCCGTCGATCGACTACGTCGTGGTGAAGATGCCCCGCTGGACCTTCGAGAAGTTCCCCGAGGCCGACGAGACGCTCACCACGCAGATGAAGTCCGTCGGCGAGGCGATGAGCATCGGCCGCACCTTCAAGGAGGCGCTCCAGAAGGCGATCCGCTCGATGGAGGTGAAGCGGTTCGGGCTCGGCCTCGACAAGAACGACCGCTGGCTCGCGGTCCGGCGGATCGCGCGGGAGGCGGGGATGGCGATCGGCGATCCGAAGGTCGCCGAGCTCTGCCAGGGCCGCACCGCCGCCGACGGCGGTCCGCTCGAGTGGCCGGTTCCCGAGGAGAAGCTCGTCCGCAAGCTCTCCGTGCCGAGCCAGGGCCGCCTCTACTACGTGCGATACGCCCTCAAGATGGGCTGGTCGATCGAGCGGGTCCATCAGCTCACCGGCTACGACCCGTGGTTCCTCGACCAGATCGCGCAGTTGTGCGAGTTCGAGGAGGAGCTCTGCCGGTTCGGGTCGCTCGAGGCGCTGCCGCCGGAGACCTTCGCCGAGGCGAAGCGGCTCGGCTACAGCGATCCGCAGCTTGCGAACGTCTATCTCGGCGACATTCGTCCGGAGACGATCCTCGCGGTCCGGCGGCGTCGGAAGTCGCTCGGCATCGAGCCGGTCTACAAGCTCGTCGACACCTGCGCGGCCGAGTTCGAGGCCGCGACGCCCTACTACTACTCCACCTACGAGTTCGCGATGGCGGGGCAGCCGCGGGCCGAGGACGAGATCCGGATCACCGATCGGCCGAAGATCGTGATCCTCGGCGGCGGACCGAACCGGATCGGGCAGGGGATCGAGTTCGACTACTGCTGCTGCCAGGCGTCCTTCGCGTGTGCAAGATCCGGGTTCGAGAGCGTGATGATCAACTCGAACCCCGAGACGGTCAGCACCGACTACGACACCTCGGACCTGCTCTTCTTCGAGCCGCTCACGCTCGAGGACGTGCTGAACATCGTCGAGCGGCTCAACGGCGGCGGCATCGACGTGCCCGATCGCGCGGGTGCGGTCGCGGGAGTCATCGTCCAGTACGGCGGGCAGACGCCGCTCAACCTCGCGCACGGACTCGTCGAGGCGGGCGTGCCGCTCGTCGGCACGGGTCTCGAGGCGATCGATCTCGCCGAGGACCGCGACCGCTTCAAGGCGCTTGTCGAGGAACTCGGGATGCGGCAGCCCGAGTCGGGCATCGCCTACTCGATCGAGGAGGCGGTCGAGGTCGCGAACTCGATCGGGTATCCGGTGCTCGTGCGGCCGAGCTACGTGCTCGGTGGCCGCGGCATGGAGACGTGCTTCGACGAGGCGAGCCTGCGGCGCTACATGCGCGACGCGACGGGCGCCTCCGAACGGACCGACAGCCCGATCCTCATCGATCGGTTCCTCTCCGAGGCGGTCGAGGTCGATGTCGACGTCGTGGCCGACTTCGCGCCGCACGCCACGTCGGCCTCGTCGCAGATCCAGTGCGATCCCGAGCCGCCGAGGGCGCTCGTGTGCGGCGTGCTCGAGCACATCGAGGAGGCCGGCATCCATTCGGGCGACTCGACGAGCACGGTGCCGCCGTACTCGCTTCCCAAGCCGATCGTCGAGCAGATCCGCGAGCAGGCCCGTCGGCTGGCGGAGCGGCTTCGGGTGCGGGGCCTGATGAACGTGCAGATGGCCGTCAAGGACGGCGTGGTCTACCTGCTCGAGGTGAACCCTCGCGCCTCCCGTACGGTGCCCTTCGTGAGCAAGGCCAAGGGCCTGCCGTGGGCCCGCATCGCCGCGGAGGTGATGATGGGACGCTCGCTCGCCTCGCTCGGCGCGAAGGAACTGCCCGACACCGGCTTCTGGTCGGTGAAGGAGTCGGTCTTCCCGTTCAGCCGCTTCCCGGGAGTCGACGTGGTGCTTGGTCCCGAGATGCGCTCGACCGGCGAGGTGATGGGCGCGGACCGCTCGCTGCCGATCGCCTTCGCGAAGGCGCAGATGGCCGCGGGCGTGCCGCTTCCGACGAGTGGCGCGGTCTTCCTGTCGGTCCGGGATTCCGACAAGGCGGCGGCGGTCGAGGTCGGGCGGAGCCTGCGGGCGATCGGATTCGAGGTCTACTCGACCGGCGGCACCCACCGGAGCCTGCTTGCGGCGGGCGTCGAGACGCAGGAACTGCCCAAGATCTCCGAAGGCCGGCGTCCCAACATCCTCGACCTCATCGCCAACGGCGAGATCCAGCTCATCGTCAACACGCCGACCCGCAAGGGCGCCCACACCGACGAGGGCCGCATCCGGGCCATGGCCGTCACGGCGGGGGTTCCGATGATCACCACCGTCAGCGGCGGCCGTGCCGCGGTCCTCGCGATCACCGCCCTGCAGGCGGGCGACTGGGATGTCGCGGCGATCCAGGACTACTTCCCGCACCTCGCGCGGCCCGCCGCCAAGGTCGAGGTCGAGTGCGGCTGAACGGCCCGGGGCGACCTCGTTCCGGGGGTAAGATCCCGACCCCATGAATGCCTCGACCACTCTGCTTGCCGCCGCCGGCGAGACGCCGGCTCTCGTCCAGGCGGCTGCGGGGATCCTCGTGATCCTCGTGATGCTGCACGTGATCCTGCTCGGCTGCGCCTACGCGATCCTGCTCGAGCGCAAGCTCTCGGCCTGGATGCAGGACCGCGTCGGCCCCAACCGCGTCGGTCCGATGGGTCTGCTGCAGCCGATCGCCGACGGCCTCAAGTTCATCCTGAAGGAGGAGTACGCCCCCAAGGGCGTCGACAAGGTCCTCTTCACGCTCGCTCCGGCGTTCATCATGCTGCCGGCGATGCTCGGGTTCGTGGTGATCCCGTGGGCAGGCACGCTCGATCTCTCGACGCTGCCGTTCGGCCTCGGGGACCTGATCGGTGGCGATGGTTGGAAGGTGAGTCTGGTCGGGGCCGACATCAACGTCGGCGTCGTGTTCCTGCTCGCGACCGCCTCGCTGGGGGTCTACGGCGTCGCACTCGGCGGCTGGGCGAGCAACAGCAAGTTCAGCTTCCTCGGCGGCCTGCGGGCAAGCGCCCAGATGATCTCCTACGAGATCCCCATGGGTCTCGCGCTGCTCGTGGTGATCCTGATGGCCGGCAGCGTGACGCCCTACGGCATCCTCGAGGCCCAGCGCGAGTCCGGCTGGTACATCCTGCAGCAGCCGATCGCGGCGATCCTCTTCTACACCTGCATGCTGGCCGAGTCGAATCGAACGCCCTTCGACCTCGCGGAGGCCGAGAGCGAACTGGTCGGCGGCTACCACACCGAGTACTCCTCGATGCGCTTCGCGATGTTCTTCCTCGCGGAGTACTTCCACATGATCACGGGGGCGGCGTTCTTCTCGATGCTCTTCCTCGGCGGCTTCAGCGTGAACCCGCTGCCGTGGGGATGGGACCTGCCGGTCGAGGGCGGTATCGGGCTGATCCTGCTCCAGTGGGGCGTGATGCTCGGCAAGACCACCCTGATGGTGGCCTTCGCCATGGCGATCCGCTGGACGATCCCAAGGTTCCGCTTCGACCAGCTCATGCGGCTCGCCTGGGAAGGCATGATTCCGCTGTCGCTCGTCGTGGTGCTCGTCACCGCGGTGAGCGTCCATCTCGGGCTCGAGCAGTGGATGTGGCTTGGCTCGATCGGCTGCGTGGCGGTGGTCTACGCAGTCCTTCCGTTCATGCCGAAGCAGGCCAACCCCAACCGGCGGATCCCGATCGTCGGCAGCCGCTTCAATCCGCTGCGGGAAGGCGACGCGGTTCCGCCTCGTCCGGCGGTGGCGCTTTCCGATGCCGCGATCCCCGACCCGCGTCAGGGTCCCGCGTCGATCCACTGAACGCCGCGGGCTCGCGTCGGCGTCTCCATGGCCTCGGTGCGGATTCAGGCTTCGGCCGGCGCGGCGTGCGCCGCGTCCGTGGCTCGCATGGTCGCCGAACCGAACTCGACGAACTTGTCCTAGGCAAGAAGGAAGGCGCCGATCGCGTCGGAGCAGCGATCGGCGCCTTGGAGGGGGCGTGGGGGATGTCGACGCAGAAGCGTCTCCGGAAATGTAGGGCACAACCCCGCGGTCGCACAAGTCGCGAGGTCGCGATCGGCGACGCTTCGGGGCGCTCGCAGCGACGTCGGGGAGGCGACGCGCACCGACGTAGACTTCGCACCGATGCGAACCGCCTCCGACTCCACCCTTGGTCGATGGTGCGCGAACCTCATGGGGCTCGCGTGCCTCTCGTCGATGGCTTGGGCGACTCGGTTGCGAATGCGCGGTGCGTATTGGGCTTGGCGTCGGGAGACCGCCTTCGGATCCGATCCGAAGCGATGGCCCGATCCCGCGGCGCGTCGGCAAGCGATCCTCGAGTACGCGCGATGGGTCGCTGCGATGCGCCGGCTCGCGCGCCGCTGAGCCGGCGAGAGGGCGCCGGGCCCTCGGCGGGTCTTCCGCTCCCGATGTGGTCCGCCGGCGCGTCTCGACGATGATGGAGTGATGGCGCCGGCGTCGATCCAACCAGTCGCCCTGATCGATCTCGTCGGGCTGTCCCGAGGACTTCTGGGCGACCGGACTCCGAGGCTCGCCGCCTTCGCGAAGCGGCACGGATCTCCGCGGTCCCTCGTGCCTCCGCTTCCGGCAGTGACCTGCACCGTGCAGTCGTCGATGCTGACGGGACTCGATCCCGCGGGCCACGGTGCGGTGGCGAACGGGTGGTTCGACCGCTCGCTCGGCGAGGTGCTGCTGTGGCGTCAGTCCAATCGTCTCGTGGACGGCGAGAAGCTGTGGGAGTCCGCGAAGCGGATCGACGCATCGATCACCTGTGCGAACCTCTGCTGGTGGTACGCGATGGGTGGGACCCACGACGTCTCGCTCACGCCGCGGCCGATCTACGCCGCCGACGGCCGCAAGATTCCCGACTGTTGGACGCATCCCTCGGACCTCCGCGATCACCTGCAGGTGAAGCTCGGCCGCTTCCCGCTCTTCGACTTCTGGGGGCCCCGCGCGGGCATCGCTTCAAGCCGATGGATCGCCGAGGCGTCGAAGGAAGTCTGGCGGATCCACCATCCGACGATCTCGCTCGTCTACCTGCCGCACCTCGACTACGACCTGCAGCGCCTTGGTCCGGACGATCCCCGCATCGAGAAGTCGTTGCGAGAGATCGACGAGGTGGCCGGAGACCTCCTCGAGTTCTACGAGGGCGAAGGCGTGGCGCCCATCGTGGTGTCGGAGTACGGCATCGTGCCGGTTCGAGGCCCGGTGGCGATCAACCGCGAGCTGCGTCGCGGCGGGTGGCTTCGGGTTCGGGCGGAGGAGCATGGGCGCGAGGCCCTCGATCACTTCGCGAGCGATGCCTTCGCGGTCGTCGACCATCAGATCGCCCACGTGTATCTGTCGCCTCGCGGTCTCGATGCGAAGCGGGAGATCGCCGCGAGCCTCCGGGCCCTCGACGGGGTGGAGTCGGTGCTCGAGGGCGAACCGCTCGCCTCGGCGGGTCTGGCCCACGCTCGCACGGGCGATCTCGTCGCGATCGCCGAGGCGGATCGATGGTTCGAGTGGGGCCACTGGCTCGATCCGGCAATGGCGCCCGACTTCGCTCGATGCGTCGAGATCTTCCGCAAGACCGGATTCGATCCCTGCGAGCTGTTCATCGATCCGAACATCCGCTTCCCGCGGCTCGCGGTCGGATCGCGACTCGTGCGGAAGGCGATCGGGCAGCGGGTGTTGATGGACCTCATCCCGCTCGACGGCGCCATCGTGGGCGGCTCGCACGGCCGGGTCGACCTGCCAGAGCAGCACCGGCCGGTGATCTTCGGGCCGATTCCGGATCGCTTCGCCGACTCGATCTCGTCGACGCACGTGCGCGATGCGGTGCTCGAGGTGGTTCTAGGTCGCCCGCGGGTCGCTGGACTGATCGAGCCCGGTTGATTCGCGAAGCCGCTGCGTCAGAATCGGGAAGCCGTCACATCTCGGCCTCTGGAACCCCAGCGTGCTTCGGATCGGATCGCTCGAACTCGAGACGCCCCTGCTGCTCGCGCCGATGGCTGGGCACTGCGATCTGCCGTTTCGCATTCTCTGCCGAGAACTGGGGGGAGTCGGTCTCGCAAGCACCGATCTGCTCAACGCCCATTCGTTGCTGCGAGGTTCTCCCACGGCTCTCGAACTGGCGGCGACGAATGGCCTCGATCAGCCGTTGGCGATGCAGCTCTATGGGAATGGCGACGATCCGCTTCCGGAGGCGGCCTGCTGGGCGATCGACCACGGCGCGAGGCTGATCGACATCAACATGGGCTGCCCGGTCGACAAGGTCGCCAAGAAGAACGGGGGGTCGCTGCTTCTGCGAGATCCGTGCGGGACGGCTCGAATCGCCGAGCGAATCGTCGCGGCGGTCGAGCGGCACGGGTCTGGCCGAGTGCCGGTGACCGCCAAGATGCGGCTTGGGTGGGATGACCGTTCGATCGTGGCGCCCTCGCTCGCCCGAGACCTCGAGGAAGCCGGGATCGCGGCGGTCACGGTGCATGCAAGGACCACGGAGCAGCGATTCAAGGGGGAGGCCTGCTGGGAGCGGATCGGCGAGGTGGTCGCGGCAGTCCGATCGATCCCGGTGATCGGCAATGGAGACGTGACCGAACCGGCCCACGCCCGCGAACTGATGCGTCGAAGCGGTTGCCGGGGCGTGATGGTGGGACGGGGGGCCCTTCGGACCCCTTGGATCTTCCGGACGGCCTGGCAGGAGTTGAAGGGGGGCCGCGCGATCGAGCCTTCGCTCCGGGAGAAGGTCCGGATCATCCGTCGCCATTGGGAGCTGGCAACCCGCTACCTCGGTCCGCAGAAGGCTTTACGCTGTCTGTCGCAGCGAATCTCCTGGTACGGAAAGACCATGGGGCACGTGAAGCCGCTGAAGGAGGCGATTCGTCTCGCTCGAGGACCTGAGGAGGTCGAGGCAGCGCTCGAGGCTTGGGACTCTCCCGAGTTTGAGGCCGTGACGCATTTGCAAACACACGAGCGTCACGAGCCAGTTCCCGGTCGGTCGGCCGAGTCGGAGCTCTCCGAGGGCATCGAACCTGGGGCCGCGAATCCGAAAGATTCCGAACATTCCGCTTGTGGGGTGCCGAAGCGGTGCTACCTTGCTGGGTGGAAGAAGGGCGGCGGCATTGGTCCGCCGGGAGTGAAACACTAGGGAAAGGGCCACAGTTTCGCGGATTCCGGTCCAAGAGGCTGTTGGAGGAGGAAGGGTCATGGCTGCCAGAAAGAACATTGTTGGTGCGGTCGCTGCTTTCGCAGTGGTGGGGGTTGTCTCGTTCGCGGGTGCTGACACCAACGTCATCCCGAACGTGCAAGTCAACGTCACCATCGACGGACAGCTCTACCAGTACGACCCGACGGCCCAGATGGCGTGGGGCAATCCCAACGGAACCTTCGGGTTCTTCGGGAGCGCTCAGGCCAACGTGGCTCAGGGAAGTCACTCGATCGGTTGGGACATGCTGGTCAATCCCGACCCGTTCATCATTGCCAATCTCGTCTACACGAACGTCAGCGGCGGCACGCAGAATGTGACGGTCGAGGTCGTTCTCCCCATCGGCATGCCGATGAGCAGCACCCTGATCGGTGGTTCGGTCAGCGGTTCGCTCACCGACGCCAACGGTGATGGTGCGACCTTCACGGCTCTCGGCGGCGGCGCCTACACGGCCCTCGCTGACGGTTCGGTTGCGGCTTCGCTGCTCTCGGGTGTCTCGGTCAATGCCGGTCCCTTCGGCAGCGCCCTGATCGGTCCCGACAGCTTCGGCACTCCGATCCCGAGCCAGCCCTACGGCGCGATCAACTCGACCATGGCGCTCCGCTACGAGTTCTCGCTGACCGCTGGCGACTCGGTGTCCCTCGCGGGCTCCTTCGTCGCGGTGCCTGGCCCCGGTGCGGTGGCTCTCCTCGGAGTCGCTGGCTTGGTGTCTCGCCGCCGCCGTCGCTGACTCGCTCCGATCCTTCAGGTCCGATCCCTACGACAGGTCCGCCGCGCGGCGGACCTGTCTCTTTTTGACCTGGTGGCCTCCTTTGACGCCGCTCGCCCGCCGGGCGGTCGGATGGCATGGGTCTGCCGCGGAGGGCTGGCGGGGGGGTGGGTTTGTGAGGCCTCGAGATCGGAAGAACTTTGAAGTCGCCGCTTGGCGCCTTCGGAACCGGTGCTAGATTCGAGGTGGAAAAGGGTCCTGCCGCGGTTTGCGGCAGTAGGTGCCTGAGCACCAGGAAGAGGAGGGAATCATGAAGGTCAAGGGTCTTTCGTGCCTGAGCGGCGCATTCGGGCTGGCGGCAGTTCTTTCTGCCACCGGCACGGTTCTCGCGGACGGGCCTGCCGTGACGCTTTCGGTCAATGGCACCGCGTCTTCGCTGTCCGGAACCGCGACGGCTGCGGCAAACGTCTACAACTACACGGGTTCGCTGACCGATGGCGGCGGCATGTGGACGACCGGGTTCGACTTCAACGCGTCGAACATGGCCGACATGCAGACGTCGTTCATCAGCGGCAACTTCGTGGTGATCAACACCGGCTCGGCGACTCAGGACTTCGAAATCGTCCTGACGCTTCCGGTCGTGGTCACTGGTTCGAAGATGACCCTCTACGGCGGATCGGTCGCCGGATCGCTGATCGGTGATGCCGATGGCGGTTCGTTCGGCACGATCGGCAGCAATGCGGTCTGGTCTGCATCCACCAACGGCATGGCGATCGCCGATCTGCTCACCGCGCCGATCAGCGTCACCACCAACCCGTTCCAGTCGGCCCTCATCGGTTCCGCCAGCTTTGGCGAGCCCATTCCGAGCGCCCCTGGCCCGAATCTCATGGACTCACTCGAGATCACGCTCCGCTTCTCGCTCGGGGCGGGTGACTCGGCCGCGTTCACCAGCATCCTCGTGGCGCAGGTTCCTGCCCCGGGTGCGGTGGCGCTCCTCGGCCTCGCCGGCTTCGTCGGCAGCCGTCGCCGTCGCGGCTGATCGCAGGATCGCGATATCCCCTCGCTTTTCCCACCGCGGCGACC
>JBMTTG010000060.1:0-12897 GCA_049449095.1 Phycisphaerales bacterium
TCCATCCGCTCGTCTGCACCGGCTACAACGCCGACTTCGACGGCGACCAGATGGCCGTGCACCTTCCGCTCTCGGTCGAGGCCCAGGCCGAGGCGCACGTGCTGATGATGTCGACGCACAACATCTTCAGCCCGGCGAACGGCTCGCCCGTGGTGAGCCCCAGCCAGGACATCGTGATGGGCGTCTACTTCCTCACCGCGGGAGCGCTCGAGGACGAGCGGCCCGACGAGCAGCTTCGCCGATTCAAGGACATGGAGGAGGCGCTCCTCGCCTACGACCGCGGCGCGATCTCCCTGCACGAGCCGATCCTGGTCCGCCTGCCCCGCTTCGAGCAGCAGGTCGTCAAGGAGCGAGGCCAGCCCGAGCCGATGCCGCGGAATCGCCGCATCCGCACCACGGTCGGTCGCGTGATGGTCAGCGACATCCTTCCCGCCGGCATGCCGTTCTACAACTGCCCGCTCGGCAAGACGGGGGCCGCCCGAGTCATCGACGACACCTACGAGCGCCTTGGACGCCCCGCGACCATCAAGCTGCTCGACGCGATGAAGGAGGCCGGCTTCAAGGCCTCGACCACGTCCGGCCTGTCCTTCAGCATCTCCGATCTCCGCATCCCCGCGGCGAAGCAGCGTCTCCTCGAGGAGACGCAGAAGAAGGTCGACCGCGTCGAGAAGAGCTACCACTCCGGCGCCATCACCGAGCGCGAGCGGCACAACCAGCTGCTCGACCTGTGGGCGCAGTGCCGTGAGCAGATCACGAAGGAGCTCAGCAAGACCCTTCAGGAGGATCGCCGCGAGGCCGACGGCACCCAGGTTCCGATCGAGTCCAAGGAGGGAAGCAGGTACCTCAACCCCGTCTACCTCTTCATCACCTCCGGCGCCCGCGGCAACGCGAGCCAGATGCAGCAGCTCGCCGGCATGCGCGGCCTGATGGCCAAGCCGAGCGGCGAGATCATCGAGACGCCGATCCGCGCGAACTTCCGCGAAGGCCTCAACGTCCTCGAGTACTTCTCCTCGACCCACGGCGCCCGCAAGGGTCTCGCCGACACCGCGCTCAAGACCGCCGACTCGGGCTACCTCACGCGGCGCCTCTGCGACGTCGCGCAGTCGCTCGTGGTCATCGAGCACGACTGCGGCACGCCCTCGGGCGTGCCCAAGCGGGCGATCTACAAGGGCGACGAGGTCGACGTGCCGCTGCACCAGTCGATCACCGGACGCACCAGCCGTCAGACGATCATCGATCCCCGCACCGACGAGGTCGTCGTCGCGGAGGACTCCATCATCACGATGGAGATCGCGCGTCGGATCGAGTCGCTCGGCATCGACACCGTCCAGGTGCGCAGCCCGCTCACCTGCCAGACGCCCCGCGGCGTCTGCGCCTGCTGCTACGGCATGGACATGTCGACCGGCAACCTCGTCGAGGAGGGCATGGCGGTCGGCATCATCGCCGCCCAGTCGATCGGCGAGCCCGGCACGCAGCTCACGATGCGCACGTTCCATACCGGCGGCATCGCGTCGCAGGGCCTCGTCGACAACGAGATCCGCGCCCTCAACGCCGGCAAGATCGTGCTTCGCGACTGCAACGCGGTGCTCGTCCAGGAAGAGGGTGTCGAACTCCTGAAGGCCCTCAAGCGCAACGGCGAGATCGCCGTGGTCGACGAGCTCGGCCGCGAGCTCGAGAAGCACAAGGTCCCCTACGGCGCCACGATCCTCGTCCGCGAGGCCGAGAGCGTCCGCAAGGGCCAGTCGATGGTGCAGTGGGACGCCTTCATGACGCCGATCCTCGCCGAGAAGTCCGGCATCGTCCGCTTCAAGGACGTCGTCGAGGGCGAGACCTGCCGACGCGAGGATCAGAAGGGCGGCCGCTCGGCGCTCGTGGTCACCCCGCACACCGGCGAGAAGCACCCGCAGATCACCATCGAGGACGCGACCGGTTCGATCCTCGACTTCCACCACCTGCCGGCCAAGGCCCGCATCGAGGTGGCGGAGGGCCAGGAGATCGTCGCCGGCGGCCTGCTGGCCCGTCAGCCGAAGGAAGGCGGACGCACGCAGGACATCGTGGGCGGTCTTCCGCGGGTCACCGAGATCTTCGAGGCCCGCACGCCGAAGGACCCCACCGTCCTCGCGGAGATCTCGGGACGCGTCGAGCTTCACAGCGACAAGCGCAAGGGCAAGATGACCATCAAGGTCGTCGCCGATGCGGGCGTCGAGCACGACCACCACGTCCCGCAGGGCAAGCAGCTGCTCGTCCACACCGGTGACCGGGTCGAGGCGGGCGACGCCCTCACCGAAGGGCCGCAGATCCCCGCGGACATCCTCCGCATCAAGGGCGAGGAGCCGCTGTACCTCTACATGCTCGACGAGGTTCAGAACGTCTACCGCGCCCAGGGCGTGCCGATCAGCGACAAGCACATCGAGGTCATCCTGCGGCAGATGCTCGGCAAGGTGAAGGTCGTCAAGCCCGGCGACACCGACCTGCTCCCGAACGACGTCGTCGACAAGTTCGAGTTCCAGCGGAAGAACCGCGACGTCATCTCGAAGCTCAAGGTCCGCAACCCCGGCGGCACCGACCTGACCCTCGGTTCGCTCGTGGACAAGGCCACCGTGAAGGAGGCCAACGCCCGCGCCGAGGCCGCCGGCAAGGAGACCGCGAGCACCGAGAAGGCGAAGCCCGCGCAGGCGAAGACGCTGCTGCTCGGCATCACCAAGGCGAGCCTCCAGTCCGACTCGTTCCTCTCCGGCGCGAGCTTCCAGGAGACGACCAAGGTGCTCACCGAGGCCGCGCTCCGCGGAGCGGTCGACACCCTCGAGGGCCTCAAGGAGAACGTGCTCCTCGGCCACCTCATCCCCGCCGGCACCGGCTTCCGCGCGTACACCAAGATGCGGGTCGAGAAGCACGGCGAGGCTCCCGCGATCGAGGAGGAGCAGGAGTCGGTCCTCGAGGAGCTCGCCGAGGAGGCCGAGGCTCTCGGCGCCCAGCGGGTGGTCGATGGCGTCTCGCTCGTCGACGTCGTTCGGCAGAACGAGGCCGCGGCTCCGGTGACCGACGCCGACGGCTCGATGCTCAACTGATCGACCGGTCCGTTCTCAAGACCTCTCTTCGCCCCGGTGCCAGCCACCGGGGCGTTTTCATGCTGCGTCTCGCCGTGATCGAGCGGCTTCCGCACGCCGAGCGCGCCCGGTTGGCCACCCGGATCGCGGAAGCCTCGCGGCCCTTCCCCGGAGCGCCTTGAGATTCGCGCGAGGACAACCGATGATCCGCGACTCGAGGAGCAGGCCTCGACTTCGCCCGCGGCCGGTGTGGCGGAACTGGCAGACGCGACGGATTCAAAATCCGTTGCCCCGGAAGGGGCGTGCAGGTTCGATTCCTGTCACCGGCATGCAGGCGAGTCGAGGCGCGAGAGGACGAGGGACGGTTGCTTCGATCGAGCAATCCGTCTCCTCTCTCCTTTCTCCTCTCCACTCTCTCTCCGCCGTTCACTCCTCGACCGCTGCCACCGTGTAGTTGGGGCTCTCGCGAGTGATCACGATGTCGTGGGGATGGCTCTCGATGACGCTTGCCGCGGAGACGCGCACGAACTGCGCGACCTGGCGGAACTCCTCGATCGTCGATGCGCCGCAGTAGCCCATCGCGCTGCGAAGGCCCCCGACCATCTGGTACACGAACTCCGAGAGCGGGCCCCGATACGGCACCCGGCCTTCGACGCCTTCCGGCACGAACTTGCGGGTCGCCCCCTGCCCGTAGCGATCCGCGGAACCGGCGGCCATCGCGCCTTCGCTGCCCATGCCGCGGTAGGCCTTGAAGCGCCGACCGCGATGGAGCACGAGTTCGCCGGGGCTTTCGTCGAGCCCCGCGAAGAGGCCCCCGAGCATCACCGTCGACGCGCCGGCCGCGATCGCCTTCGCGATGTCGCCGCTCTGCCGGATGCCGCCGTCGGCGATGACGGGAACCCCTGCCGCTTCCGCCACCGCCACCACGTTCATGATCGCCGTGATCTGCGGCACGCCGACGCCGGTGACCACCCGGGTGGTGCAGATCGAGCCGGGCCCGATCCCGACCTTGATCGCATCGGCGCCCGCGTCGACGAGCGCCTTCGCCCCATCGGCCGTGGCCACGTTGCCCGCGATCACCTCGATGTCCGCCCGCGACTTGATCCAGCGGACGGTGTCGAGCACGTTCCGGCTGTGGCCGTGCGCGGTGTCGACGACGAGCACGTCGGCCTCGGCCTCGAGCAGCGCTTCGACGCGCTCCGGAGCCATCACGCCGACCGCCCCGCCGACCCGAAGCCGTCCGCGATCGTCGCGGCACGCCTGCGGATGTCGCCGCAGGTTGTCGATGTCCCGCATCGTGATCATGCCCGAGAGCCGGCCCTCGCCGTCGACGAGAAGCAGCTTCTCGACCCGGGACCGGTTCAGGATCCCCTCGGCCTCGGCGAGCGTCGTCTCGGGTCTCGCGGTCACGAGGTTCGAGCCGGTCATGATCTCGCCGACCCGGGTGCTCGACGGATCGCCGTGCAGGAACCGCATGTCCCGGGTGGTCAGGATCCCCACCGCCTTGCCGCGGCGGTCGCCGTCGAGCGTCACCGGGAATCCGCTGACGCGATGTTCCTTCATGAGCTCGATCGCACGGCCCGCGGTGTCCTCCGGCGCGAGCACGACCGGATCCGAGATCACGCCGTTCTCGCTGCGCTTGACGGTCGCGACCTCCCGCGCCTCGCGCTGCGGCCGCATGTTGCGGTGCACGATGCCGAGCCCGCCCTCCTGCGCGAGCGCGATGGCGAGCCCCGCCTCGGTGACGGTGTCCATCGGGGCGGAGACGATCGGGATGTTGATGCGGATCGACCGGGTCAGCCTCGTCGAGGTGTCGGCCTTGTCCGGGGTCACGTCGCTCGCTCGGGGGAGGAGGAGCACGTCGTCGAAGGTGATCCCTTCCTGCACAATCTTGGCGTCCATCGAGGGATCATCATCGCGGTGTCGGCGGTCTGTCAACGAGCCCCCCGCCGAGCCGCCGAGGAGTTCGGAACCGCTTCGTCGCCGCAGGCGGATCTGCTAGTCTTCCGGGCTTCCCGCGCCCCCGGGACCTTCGGGTCTTCAGGCGGGCCGGAGCCCGATCGAGGAGACTTTCGCTTGCACGGCACCGAACTCACCGCCACCGCCTCCCACGAACGCGGCACGACGCCCGGCGAGGGACTGAAGGCCTGGCGTTCCTACCTCCAGGCCTGCATCGAACTCGGAGCGAGCGACCTCATCCTGAAGGTGGAGCAGGCGCCGCGGGTCCGCTACCGCGGATCGCTGAAGCCCCTGCAGACCGGGCCGATCTCGATCGACCTGATGTTCCAGATCGGCAAGGACATCCTCGATCCAGGCCAGTACGAGTTCTTCACGAAGCGCGGCTCGATCGACTTCGCCTACGACTTCGACGACCGCAACCGCTTCCGCGTCAACCTCTTCATGGCCCGCGGCAAGCCCTCCTTCGCGGCCCGCCTCATCACCTCGAACATCAAGCGGTTCGAGGACCTCTACCTGCCCCAGATCCTCGGCGACATCTCGATGAGCGCCCAGGGCCTGATCCTCTTCTCCGGCGTCACCGGCTCCGGCAAGAGCACCTCGATCGCCTCGATGCTCCAGTACGTGAACGAGCGCAAGCGCGTCCACATCGTGACCATCGAGGATCCGATCGAATACATCTTCAACGACGACAAGGCGATCATCAATCAGCGTGAGGTCGGCATCGACTGCGTCAACTTCAACGACGCGCTGCGGGCCCTCGTGCGAGAGAATCCCGACGTCGTGCTGGTCGGCGAGATGCGCGACTACGAGACCTTCGAGGCCGCGATCCGCGCCGCCGAGACCGGCCACCTCGTGTTCGGCACCATCCACGCCAGCTCCGCCTGGCAGACCTTCGGCCGCATCTACGACCTCTTCCCCGAGGGCGAGCGCGAGCAGATCCGCAAGCTGCTGGCGTACAACCTCCGGGCGATCGTCTATCAGAAGCTGCTGCCGACGCTCCACGAGAACATCGCCCGCATCCCCGCGCTCGAGATCCTGATCAACACGCCGATCGTCCAGAAGTACATCCTCGAGGGCCGCGAAGGCGAGCTGCTCGAGGTGATCCGCGAGAATCAGGAGGAGGGCATGGTCGACTTCACCAGCTCGCTCGTGAAGCTCGTCGAGCAGGAGTACATCCACCACAAGGTCGCCCTTTCGGCCACCCCGAAGCCGGAAGAGCTCAAGATGAGGCTCAAGGGAATCGCCTGATCCCCTCGCGGAGAACCGCTCGGTGCCGATCGATCCATCTTCCGCGTCGCTCGCCGTCACGCTCGCGGCCCAGGCCGACACCGCGTTCCTGATGAGCGTGGTCAAGCCCGTCCTGCTCGTCGCCTCGATCATCCCCTACGCGTGGGTGGTCTCCTCGAAGCTCGAGCCGGACACCCGCTACTTCCACTTCAACGTCGCGCTCTGGAACGGGCTCTTCCTCGGCGCCGGCATCGCGGCGCTGGCCGCGGTGGTGCTGATCCCGATCTTCTGGGTCGGCTGGCCGGTCGCGATCCTGCTGCTCGCCGGAACGCTGTTCGGCTACTGGCAGTATCGCGACGCCCGCGTGCCCGAGGAGCGGAAGTACCGTCCGTTCTCCGGCGAGTTCAAGGAGAAGATGGAGGCTCGTCGCGCGAAGCGCGGCATCGCGAAGGCGCAGATCTCCTTCGTGGGATCCCGAGGCGAGGTCCGCAACGTCCCGGGCAAGGACGATCCGCTGCTTCCGGTGCACCTCCGCGTCGAGGAGTTGCTCGTCCCAGCCCTCGAGCGACGCGCTTCGCGGATCGACATCGCGCCCACCCGCAGCGGCATCGCCGCAAGCTGCCTGATCGACGGCGTGCGGGCCAACCTCGCTGCGTTGTCCGCCGAGGAGTCCCAGGCGATCGTCGACTACGTCAAGGCCCAGGCGGGTCTCGACGTGCAGGATCGTCGACGTCGCCAGGAGGCGGAGTTCAGTCTCAACGGCCCGACGGGAGCCGCGACCTTGACCCTCGCGACCTCCGGGTCCTCCGCCGGGCAGACGCTTCGGATCGACTTCAACCGGCGCGATCGGCTCAGCCGTCCGTACGAGTCGCTCGGTCTGCTCGACGCGCAGCGGGCGGTGCTCGACCCGCTCGCCGAGGTCCACGACCGCCATGGCGTGGTGCTGGTGGCGGCGCCGAGCGGCCAGGGCCTCACGACCACCGGCTACAGCCTGCTCTCGCGGCACGACGCGTTCACCTGCAACATCAAGACCCTCGAGAAGAAGGTCGAGCTCCGTCTCGACGGCATCGATCATGTCGAGTGGGACGCCTCGAATCCGAGCCTTCCGTTCGCCACGCAGCTGCAGTCGATCCTTCGCCGCGATCCGGACATCGTGCTGGTCGGCGACACCGGCGAAGCCAATGCGCAGGCGACCGCGGCGACCCCAGGGCGCGATGGGCCGCTCGTCTACGTCCTGATGCAGCAGCCGGGCGTCGCTTCCGCGATCACCGAGTGGTGCCGCGCCGTCGGCGATCTCAAGGTGGCGGTGAAGCCGCTTCGCGCCGTGGTCACCCAGCGACTTGTTCGCACCCTCTGCCCCAACTGCAAGCAGCCGTTCCAGCCGCCGCCGGAGCAGCTGAAGAAGCTCGGCATCCCCGAGCGGGCCGCGGGTCGCATCCATCGCGCCGTGGGCAAGATCCAGCCCGCCCGCAACCGCATCGAGGACTGCCCGGTCTGCCAAGGCAGCGGCTATCTCGGGCAGATCGCGGTGTTCGAAGTGCTGCCGGTGACCGAGGAAGTCCGCAAGCACCTCTTCGAGGGCGACCTCAAGGCGGCGATGGCGGAGGCCCGCCGTCACAAGATGCTGCTGCTGCCCGAGGCGGCGCTCGCCAAGGTCGTCTCCGGCGACACCAGCCTCGAGGAGTTCGCCCGAGTCTTTGCACCCAAGCCCGCGGCTCCTCGCCCGGCGGCCGCCGCGAAGGCGGAAGGAGGCGAATCGTGATCGTCGTCCTCAACCTGCTCATCCTCGGGCTTGCCGCGCTCATCGCCTACTGGTGGGCAAGCCAAGGCGCCTTCAGCGCCCTGCTTCACCTGCTGTGCGTGATCGCGGCGGGAGTCCTCGCCTTCGCGGTCTGGGAGCCGGTCGCGATCAAGATGCTCGGCATGGGCGCCCTGTCGAACTTCGCCTGGGGCATCGGACTGCTCGCGCCCTTCGCGTTGTTCCTCTTCGTCTTCCGCTTGGCGACCGATCGCCTCGTGCCCGCGAACCTCAACTTCCCGCAGTCGGTGAACTACCTCGTCGGCGGCGGACTCGGCGCGGCGGCCGGCGTGATCACCATGGGCATCGTGCTGATCGGGGCCGGGCTCCTGCAGAGCGAGCGGGCCTTCATGGGCTACTCGGGCTGGATCCGAAGCAGCAACAGCCAGGGGCGACCCTCCGACACCGGCGGCGGACTCTGGGTGCCGGTCCACACGCTCGTCGCGGACTTCTTCGGAACGCTGAGCGCCGGATCGTTCGCGCCCGAGACCACCACCGCCTCGCTCAAGAATCGCCAGCCCAATCTCGATCGCGTCTCGATGAGCCTCGCCCGGGACGGCGCCCATGCCGGTCGGAGCCGGGTGGCGCTTCCGCCGGACTCGATCGACCTCGCGGGCGTGGCGTTCTCGCCCGCCGCCGCCCTGCCCGCCGCGATCGGCGGCACGCAGCCCGTCTACGCGGTCGGAATCACCGTCCGCCAGCCGGCCTACGACCAGGGCGTCCAGTTCCGACTGTCCTCGTCGCAGGTGCGCCTGATCGGCGACGCCGCGCCGGGCCAGACGGCACCGACGGTGCACCCGATCGCGTGGACCGCCGATCTGCCTGGCGGCGGACGCGGACTCTTCCCCTTCGACGACACCTCGCACTATGTGACGAGCGTCCCCGGACAGCAGCAGGTGGCGGCGTGGCTGATCTTCCCCGGCAAGGACCTGGCCGGCGCCACGCCGCGCTTCATCCAGGTCAAGGGACTCCGAATCGCCCTGCCGCAACTCGAGCAGGTCGACGCGAGCAAGCTCATGGCGACGGTCATGGGCCAGGGCGGCGCGAGCGCTGCGCCGACCTTCGATCCCTCGCTGCGGACGGTCGGCGGCAACGATCTCCGCATCTCGAACAAGATCGATCCTCTGCAACTCTCGACGAACGACCTTCCCGGCATGCGGGAGTCCGACGGCTATCTCACCGAGGGCCGCGGCACGTTCCCACGCAACCCCGGCACCCGCGTCAACCGCAGCCTGCAGGTCAAGGGCATTCTCGAGCCCGAAGGCACGCGGGTCGTGCGGCTGAACATCAGCCGCGGCAAGAGCCCGGTGAACATCTGGGACTCGAAGGCCCGCGAGGAGGCGGGCGATGGAGCGGCGCTCCTGCTCGTCGACGAGCAGGGACGCACCTTCGCGCCAATCGGGTTCTTCTGGGAACGTCGCAACGACAGCGAGATCGACATGGTGATCGATCCGGTCAAGGGCATTCCCGCAGTTGGCGACTTCCCGTCGCTCAGTTCCTCCGGCGTCGACGACCTCTACGCGCTCTACCGCGTGAGCCTCGGTTCGATCATCAAGGCGATCCGGCTTGGCGACTTGCAGATCGCGAACGTCGACCTCGAAGTGAAGTGAGCCGCACGCCGATCGGCTCCGGCCCGGTCCGGAGTTCGAGGCTCATGCGCCGCCGGCAAGGCGAGGTTGCCGCGCCGATCTCAAGGGCGCGGAGTCTTTTCGAGGCTCGCCACTCCCGCCGGCAGTCCGACGGCGAACACGCCGCGCGATGGCTCGATGCCGCGAAGCCCGCGAGGCGAGAACGCTCGCCTCGCGCCGCTCACTCGCCCTTCAGATAGCGCTCGACGTAGTGGATGTCGAAGTCCGCGTTCACAAACGCCGCGGTCTCGAGCAGCCGGAGGTGGAGCGGAATCGTGGTGCGGACCGGGCCGATCTCGAACTCCGCGAGGGCCTGACGAAGGCGGCGGATCGCGGTGGCGCGATCGGGACCGTGGGCGATCAGCTTGCCGATCATCGAGTCGTAGTTCGGCGGGATGCGGTAGCCCGCGCGAGCATGGCTGTCGAGGCGGATGCCCGGACCGCCCGGCGGGGCGTAGGTCTCGATCAGGCCGGCCTGCGGCATGAAGTTGCGGTCCGGATCCTCCGCGTTGATGCGGCACTCGATCGCATGCCCGCGGATCGCGATCTGATCCTGCGTGTACGCGAGCGGCTCGCCCGCCGCCACGCGGATCATCTCCTTCACGATGTCGACGCCGGTGATCAGTTCGCTGACGGGATGCTCCACCTGCACTCGGGTGTTCACCTCGAGCATGTGGAAGTCCTGCCTCGCATCCATCAGGAACTCGACCGTCGCGGCGCCGGAGTAGTTGGCCGCGCGAAGGAGCGCCGCCGCCGCTTCGGCCACCCGATCCCGCTTCTCGGGATCGACGCCGGGGGCCGGCGCCTCCTCGATCAGCTTCTGGTGCCGGCGCTGGCTGGTGCAGTCCCGCTCGTAGAGGTGGATCGCGTTGCCGTGCTTGTCGCCGAGCACCTGGATCTCGAGGTGCCTTGCCCGCTCGAGGAACTTCTCGACGTAGACCGCGCCGTTGCCGAAGGCCGCCGCCGCCTCCTGGCGAGCGCTCTCGAGGCCCGCCCGCAGCGACTCCTCGTTCCGCGCGATCCGCATCCCGCGTCCGCCGCCGCCCGCCGCCGCCTTCACGATGACGGGAAACCCGATCTCGCGGGCGATCGTGATCGCCTCCTCGGGATCCTCGATCGCCTCCGCCGAGCCGGGGAAGGTCGGAAGCCCGACCTGCTTGGCGAGGCGCCGACCGGCGATCTTGTCGCCGAGCTGGGCCATCGCCTCGGGGCTCGGCCCGATGAACTCGATGCGGCAGTCGCGGCAGACCTCGGCGAAGTGGCTGTTCTCGGCGAGGAACCCGTAGCCCGGATGGATCGCATCGACGTTGGTGATCTCCGCCGCGGAGATGATGCGGTCGATCCGGAGATAGCTCTCCGACGCCGGACCGCCGCCGATGCAGACCGCCTCCTCGGCATAACGAAGCCACGGCGCGCCGCGATCCGCTTCGGAGTAGACGCAGATCGGTTCGATGCCGAGCTCTCGGCAGGCTCGGATGATCCGCAGGGCGATCTCCCCGCGGTTGGCGATGAGGACACGTCCGAACATGGATGGTTCCGGAGGACGCGCGGGTCGGGCCGCCGGCGAGGCGGCGAGCCTGCGTCGAATCAGTCGCGGGGGCGGATGCGGAAGAGCGCCTGGCCGAACTCGACCGGCTTGCCGTTGCCGACGAGGATCTCGTCGACGATGCCCGAGCATTCCGCCTTGATCTCGTTGAAGACCTTCATCGCCTCGATCAGGCAGACCACGGTGTCGGGGCCGACCGCGTCGCCGACCTTCGCGAAGGCGGGCTTCTCGGGGCTCGACGCGGCGTAGAAGGTTCCGACCATCGGGCTCGCCACCGTCAGCCGGTTGTCGGCAGCAGCGGGCGCGGCGACGGGCGGCGCTGCGGCGCCCGCGGCGGCGGGCACGGCCGCCGGGACCGGCGGAGTCGCGGTCGCCGCGACCGGAGCCGTCACGATGTGAGGCACCGCCTGAGGCGAGGGTCGCCGGATCGTGACCTGCTCCTTGTCGTCGCGGAGGTCGAGCTCGACGAGGTCACTGACCACCATGAGGCGAACCAGTTCCTTGAGCTTGCGGATGTCGATCATGGCTCGATGGATCCTCGCGGACCGCCGTCGACCCCTCCTGGGTCGTCCGAGGTGCGGTCCGGGGCGATCCGGAAAGATACCGCGGGCGCCGATCCTCCGCCAACGGTCGCGAACTCGTCGGGAATCCGCCGCCAACCTCGCGGCAGAACGGCTACTCAGCCCAGTCGTCCACCCACGCCGCCAGGCCGCTGCGAGAGCGGCGGCTTGAGCAACTCCTGCAGGATGAAGGCGTCGCGAAGGGCTTCTTTCCGGCGAACGAGACCCGCCAACCGCGATGCGACCGCCGAGCGACTTGGAGCCCCCGTCGCCAGGCTTGCGATCTCGGGTATCGGGGCGATCGCGATCCCAGGGCTCGGCGAGACCGCCTCCGGAGGGGCGGTTCGGGACCGAGTGACCACCTCTCGGCGAGGGGTCCGCGACGCGGGGATCTGCGGGGGCGGCGTCCGCAGGGCCTCGACCCGGCTCGGCGACGGGCTCTTCCGAGGCAACTCGCGAACCGAAGCAGGCTTGGCCGGCCCGGACGTCACACCCCTTCCGACCGACTGCTCGACCGAACGGACCGCCCGCTCGAGGGTCCGATCGATCGCGCCAACCGATCGTTCCACCGCCTGCACGGAGTCCGCGACGGCGACCTCGAACGACGACTTCTGGACGCGTCGAATCGACACGCCCGCGCCGACACCCTCAAGCGCCTGCCGAATCATGCCGGCCTCGCTGCGAGTGAGGTTGGTCGCCACGACCGAGGGCGGAGAGACGCAGGCGTCCGACGCCGCGTCGAGGCTCATGCCGGCCACCTCGCGAAGCACGGTCATCACATCGAAGCTTCGGTCGCCGATCCGCTCGAGAATGATCTCGAGGTTGCCCTTCCCCGAGAGCGCCACGCGACGCGGAGCGGCCGGCTTCGCCGCGGGTGGCATCTTGCCCGCGGCAGCCGCCTTCTTTTCCGCAGCCTTCTTGATCGCGGTGATCACGAGGTTCGCGACCACGATCACGACGAAGAGCCAGAAGCCGCCGTTGCCCATGTCCGGATCGTAGACGGTTTCTCGCCGCTCAGCCGTCGCCGATCGGCCCGCCGAGGGCCAGGCCGATCGCGCTCTCGCCGAAGATCGCCGCCAGCGAATCCCGCGCGCGCACGCGAGACGCCGCCCCCCCCCCCCCCCGCCCACCG
>JBMTTG010000061.1:0-12815 GCA_049449095.1 Phycisphaerales bacterium
GGCGACCTCAACCACGACGGAGAGGTCAACGGCGCCGATCTGGCCATCCTCCTCTCGGGATGGGGGCCGTGCCGACCCAAGGGCAAGTGCATCGCCGACCTCAACGGCGACGGGGTCGTGAACGGCGCCGATCTGTCGATCCTCCTCGGGAACTGGGGCTGAGCCGAGGCGGATCGCGACTCGCTCGCGGAGCGGCGGCGGATCGACCGATACGATCCGGCCGTGGCGTCCGATGGATCCCAACATGACGGGCAACCCGCGCCGACCCCGGCCAGCGGCGATCGCCTGCTCATCGTCGAACGGACCCGCCGATGGGCGGAGCGGTTCACGGTCGCGGCCCGAGACCGCTCGCAGGCGGAGATGCGGAAGGCGCTCGATCGACGCGACCGCATCCTGCGGGGCGTCGCCGAGGCGGCGGAACAACTCTTCGATCTGGCACCGTGGCGGGACCGCCTGCCCGGCGTGATGGCCACGCTGGGCGAGGCCACCGGTTCGAGCCGCGTCTACATCTTCGAGGCGACGTATCGCCGCAAGGGCATCATCGAGATCGCGCAGCGGTTCGAGTGGGTCGCGGCCGGTGTCGAGCCGCAGATCGAGAACCCCGAACTGTCCCAACTCGACATGGAGGAGGCAGGCTTCGGCCGCTGGGGCGAACTCATGCGGGCGGGTTCGCCGGTCGTCGGCGACGTCCACGAGTTTCCCGAGAGCGAGCAGCCGTTGCTGATGGCGCAGGGGATCCAGTCGCTGCTTGCCCAGCCGATCTTCGCCGGCGGACGCTGGTGGGGCTTCATGGGATTCGACGCCTGCGACGAGCCGAAGTCGTGGGACAGCGTCGAGGTCGATGCGCTTCGCATCGCGACGATGCTGCTCGGTTCCGCGATCCAGCGCGAGGCGAGGGAGGCCGAACTTCGCCAGGCGCAGAAGATGGAAGCCCTCGGCCGCATGGCCGGCGGCATCGCGCACGACTTCAACAACGCGCTCATGGTGATCTTCGGCGGCGTCGATCTGGTGCGGCGTGGACTGGCTCGCGGCGCGGAGGCGGCGACGCTCGAGCGGCATCTCGCGATGATCGAGCAGGCCTCGAACCAGGCACGGGGCTTCACGCGGCGCCTCCTCGACTTCAGCCGGCGGAGCGAGGTCCGGGCGAGCGACTTCTCGCCGGTCGCGGCGATCACCGGAATGCGCGACATGCTTCGCCAGGCGGTCGGCGAGAAGGTGGCGGTCGAGATCGACGCCTCGGGCTCGATCCCGCTCGTGCGGCTCGATCCGGTGCAGTTCGAGCAGGTCGCGATCAATCTCGCGGTGAATGCGCGGGATGCGATGCCGGAAGGCGGACGGCTCGAGATCCGCCTCGACGTGCCGCCGATCGACGATCCCGCGGCGAACGAGGACGACCTGCCCGAGGGGCGATGGGTCCGCATCCGGTTCATCGACTCGGGGGAAGGCATGCCGCCGGAGGTCCTCGACCGGATCTTCGAGCCGTTCTTCACGACCAAGGCGATCACCAAGGGCACTGGGCTCGGCCTCGCGATGGTCTACGGCATCGTGCAGTCGGCCCGCGGGCAGATCGAAGTGAGCAGCCGCAGGGGAGAGGGCACGGAGTTCCGCATCTACCTACCGGCGGTCGAGGGCGAAGAGTCGCCCGACGCCGATCGCGGCGAGATCGCCCTGGAGGGGAAGGGCCGATCGGTGCTCGTGTGCGAGGACAACGATGCCAATCGCGAGTGGATCGTGGCGCTGCTCGAGGAGGTCGGCTTCTCGGTGCGTGCCGCCGCGAACGGCGAGGAGGGGCTCGCGATCGTCGAGCGTGACGGATTCAGGCCCGACCTCCTCGTCACCGATGTGATGATGCCGGGGATGACCGGGCCGGCGCTCGCCAAGCGCCTCTCGGCGACATTGCCTTCGCTGCCGACCGTGATGATGTCCGGCTATGCGGCCGACACGCTCGAGCGGGAAGGGGTCGATCGCGCGAAGGTCACCTTCCTCGACAAGCCGGTCGGCGCCGAGCCGCTCCTCGAGGCGATTCGGGACGAGTTCGCGCGGGCATCCTCGACCTGAGGGGGGCCGAGGCTTGCGCGGATCCGGGCGATCCGAGCGCCCTCTCGAGGAAGGTCCACGATCGGGCTTCGGGTCTCGGCATGCTCGCCGCTATCGTGCGGAGATGCCTGCGAAGGGACGTCGATCGACGATGAGACACCTCGGGAGGTTCGCCTCCCTCGGTCTCGTCGCATCGCTCGCGACGATCGTCGTCGCGGTGACCGAGGTGCACTCCTCGCCGCGTGGCGATCGCGGACGTTCGACCGAACGCGGGGCGGCGCTCGTTCCGCAGGTGCGATCCCTGCTCGCCTCGAAGTGCTTCGCCTGCCACGGGCCGGATGAGGCGACCCGGCAAGCGGGACTGCGGCTCGACACGATCGAAGGCCAGCGGGCGGATCTCGGCGACGGCTTCGTCTCGATCGTGCCGGGCGATGCCGAGGCGAGCGAGGTCTTCGCGCGGGTGCTCGAGGAGGATCCCGACCTGCGCATGCCGCCGCCGGAGGCGCATCCGCGCGGGCTCTCCTCGGACGAGGTCGATCTGCTGCGGACATGGATCGAGGCGGGAGCGCCGTGGGGAGCGCATTGGGCCTTCTTGCCGCCTTCGTCGGAGTCGACGGCGCATTCGCTTCGCGAGACGATCGACCTCGAGATCGCGGAGCGTCTCCATCTGGCGGGACTCGAGCCTCACGGCCGCGCCGAGGCGGCCGCGCAACTGCGCCGCGTCTCGCTCGATCTGATCGGCCTGCCGCCGAGCGCAGAGGAGGTCGAGGCGTTCCTCGCCGATCCATCCGACGCGGCGTACGGAGCCGCGGTCGACCGGCTTCTTGCGTCGCCGCGCTTCGGCGAACGTTGGGCTCGGTGGTGGCTCGATCTCGCCCGCTACGCCGACAGCAAGGGCTACGAGAAGGATGACGGACGCACGGTGTGGCCGTACCGCGACTGGGTGATCCGCGCGTTCAACGAGGACATGCCGCTCGATCGGTTCGCGATGGAGCAGTTGGCCGGCGATCTGCTGCCGGACGCGACCGACGAGACCCGCCTCGCGACGAGCTTCCATCGGCAGACCATGAACAACGACGAGGGCGGCACCTCCGACGAGGAGTTCCGCGTGGCCGCGGTGGTCGATCGGGTGAACACGACCATGGAGGTCTTTCAGGGGCTCACCGCCGCGTGCGCCCAGTGCCACACCCACAAGTTCGATCCGATCACCCACGAGGAGTACTTCCGGCTCTTCGCGATCTTCAATCAGACCGTCGATGCGGACACGCCCGACGAGAAGCCGACGCTCGCGATGAAGGTCGATCTCGCGTGGCTCGACGCGCCGCTCGAGGCGAAGGTTCCGGTGCTCGAGCGCGTCGCGGAGGAGGCTCGGCGAGAGACGCGGATTCTCGCCGGAGGCAGCTTCCTTTCGCCCACCGAACTCGTCGAGCCGGGCGTGCCGGCGGTGCTGCTCGCGGATCGGAGCGGCGCCTCGATGCCGCGCGATCGCCTCGAACTCGCAGCGTTCCTCTTCGCCGCGGAGAACCCGCTCACCGCCCGCGTCCTCGCCAACCGGATCTGGGCGGAGCTGTTCGGCACGGGGATCGTCGAGACGGTCGAGGACTTCGGGATCCAGGGCTCGCCCCCGAGCCATCCGGAACTCCTCGACGCGCTGGCGAACGCGCTGCGGGAGCAGGGGTGGAGCCTCAAGCGGTTCCTGCGCGAGATCGTGCTGAGCGAGACCTATCGGCGCAGCAGCGAGGCGCACGAGGTCGCCGACGAGATCGATCCGGAACACCGTCTCCTTGCGAGGTTCCCGCGCCTGCGCCTCGAGGCCGAGGCGATTCGCGACTCGGCGCTCGCGGCAGGCGGACTGCTGAGCGATCGAATGTTCGGGCCGCCGGTCTTTCCTCCGCAGCCCGATGGCGTATGGACGGTGATCTACAGCGGCAGCACCTGGAACACGAGCGGCGGCGAGGATCGCCATCGCCGGGGTCTCTACACCTACTGGCGGCGCACGGTGCCGTATCCGTCGATGGCGACCTTCGACGCGCCGAGCCGCGAGGTGTGCGTCTCGCGTCGAAGCCGCACCAACACGCCGCTGCAGGCCCTCGTCACGCTCAACGATCCGGCGTTCGTCGAGTGCGCGCAGGGGCTCGCGAGGCGAACGCTCGCGGTCGAGGGCGGCGACCTCGCGCGAATCGACTCGATGATGCTTCGGACCCTCGGTCGTCGACCGACCGCCGCGGAAGCCGAGGAACTCCGCGCCCTCGTCGAGGATCTCTGGATCGACTGGTCGTCGCGTCCGCTCGACGCGCGTCGCTTCGCGGAGGATCCGATCGGCCCGCTGCCCGAAGGCGTCGATCCGGTCGAGGCCGCCGCCTGGACCTCCGCCGCCTCGGTCCTCCTCAACCTCGACGAGTTCCTGGTGAAGCCATGAGCCGCCCGAACCGGATTCCCTTCGCGATCGTTCGGTCTTGCACGATGCCCAGGTGGCGAGGACGCCCATGAACCGCGACCGGCCGACGCCCGATCCGCATCTCGATCCTGCCCGTCTGGACGCGGCGCGGGCCCTCACGCGTCGCCACTTCTTCGGCCGCGTCGGCAGCGGGGTGGGCATCGCCGCGATCGCCTCGATGCTCGGCGAGTCGCCGGCGAACGCGATGAGCCGCGTGCTCCGCGGCGAGCCATCCGACGGCACGGCGCCATCGTCGCCGCTTTCCCCGCGTGCGCCCCACTTCGCGCCGCGGGCCAAGCGGGTGATCTACCTGCACATGGCCGGCAGCCCGCCGCAACAGGACCTCTGGGACCCCAAGCCGGAACTGCAGCGCCTCGACGGCCAGCCGTGCCCGCAGGAACTCCTCGATCGCGAGCGCTTCGCGTTCATCAAGGGCCATCCCAAGATGCTCGGTTCGCCCTATGCGTTCTCGCAGCACGGCGGATCAGGCGCGTGGGTGAGCGAACTCCTCCCGCATCAGGCGAAGATCGTCGACGAGATCGCGATCGTGCGATCGGTCGTCACCGATCAGATCAACCACGCGCCGGCGGAGCTCTTCCTCTACACCGGTTCGCCGCGGCCGGGGCGTCCGTCGATGGGATCGTGGTCGGTCTACGGGCTCGGCAGCGAGAACCGCGATCTGCCGGGCTTCGTGGTGCTTCTTTCGGGCGGCAAGAATCCCTCGGCGGGCAAGAGCGTCTGGGGCAGCGGCTTCCTGCCGACGGTCTATTCCGGCGTGCAGTGCCGAAGCGAGGGTGAGCCGGTCCTCTTCGCGAACGATCCGCCGGGTGTCGATCGGGCAGGTCGCCGGCGCATGCTCGACAGCCTCGCGAGGCTCAATCGCCTTGCGCACGCCGAGCATGGCGACGCGGAGACGATCTCCCGCCTCGAGCAGTACGAACTCGCCTTCCGCATGCAGATGTCGGTGCCCGAGACCATGGATCTCTCCGGCGAGTCGAAGGAGACGCTCGAGCTCTACGGCGCCGATCCGAACGCGCCGAGCTTCGCGCGGAACTGCCTGCTCGCGAGGAGGCTGCTCGAGCGCGGCGTGCGCTTCGTGCAACTCTTCGACCATGGCTGGGACGTGCACGGCACGAGCCCGACCGACGACATCGTCACGCAGCTTCCGAAGAAGTGCCGCGAGACCGATCAGGCCGCGGCGGCGCTCGTGCTCGACCTCAAGCGGCGCGGCATGCTCGACGACACGCTCGTGGTCTGGTCGGGCGAGTTCGGCCGCACCCCGATGAACGAGGAGCGGGACGGCTCGAAGTTCCTCGGCCGCGACCACCACCCGCACTCCTTCACGATCTGGATGGCCGGCGGCGGCGTGAAGCCCGGGCTCGTCCACGGCGAGACCGACGAGTTCGGCTACCGCGTGTCGCGCGATCCGGTGCACGTCCACGATCTGCAGGCGACGATCCTGCACCTGCTCGGCCTCGACCACAAGCAGCTGACCTTCCGGTTCCAGGGCCGCGACTTCCGGCTCACCGACGTGCACGGCGAGATCGTGCCGGCGCTGCTCGCATAGGCGCGTCGCCGGCCTGTGGGGGACCTTCCGTCGCGGTCGACTGGCGGGACGCGAGGAACCGTTGCCGTGCGAGCGAGACCTCCAAGTTCCGTCGGCTCGACGGGTGCGTCGCGGCCGGATTGAAACGGCGTCGGGACTCGCGGGTCGATGCGAAGGCGTGGCGCACGGTCTCCATGCCCGAAGCGCGACCGCGGATCACCAGAAAGGCGATCCGCGGTCGAATGGTCGTGCGTCGGATGATCGGCGCGTGGCGAGTGCTCAGCGGCGTCGCCGATGGCCTGCCAGCCCGGCGAGGGCGAGCAGTCCGATTGCCCCGGGCGCCGGGATGAACGAGAAGTTGGTGAAGGTCGTGGTGCTGGCGCCGAACTGCCCGTCCGCGGTCGCCGTCCCAAAGCCGAAGACGTCGCCGGCGCTGACGGCGAACGAGAGCACTCCGCTTGCCGGGGCATTCGAGTTGAGTGCCAACGCCTGGAAGACGCCATTGAGGACGTATCCACCCGCGTCCCAGCCGCCGATGTCCGCGCCAGGCTGGGCGAGGAACGCCCAGTCGACGGAGACCACGCCGTCGGCCGACGCCGTCGTGGAGTACCACGTCATGCCGCGAACATTGCTGTTGCCGCCAACGACCGTCATCGTGGTCGAGTCCACGGTCCCGGAGCCGCCCACGGCTGCGGAGCCCAGCACGTCGTAGGTGCTGGCAAGGGAGAATTCGTTCTCGCCGCTCAGCCCGTTCTCGCTGAGCGACCACGAGAAGGTGTTGAAGTCTGCACAGGCGATCGACGCGGTGAGCACGCTCACGGCGACTCCCAACGTCGCGTAACGACTATTCATGTCCCAGTCCTCCCTCTCTGTCGATGGTCCAACGAGCCGCACGCACCAGTTCGCCTTGACTGCGAGACCGGAGCCCGGGCCTAGCCCTCCCTCGGAACGCCCGAGAAACGAGCCACACGGAAGGGTGAGTCACCATTCCTCTCAGTCAAGCGGACTATCAGACCTTTTCTGTGAATTCATCAATCCGCGTGACGGGATGGAAGCCGTGGTGCGCCGGGCGAGACGGCGGCCGTCATCAGGCTCCCGGGCCGAAGCCACCACGCCGGCATAAGGAAGTACCCGACCGACCGCACGAACGCACTCGCGGGCCCGCCTACTCGGCGTCCTTCTCCGCCAGCGGCGATCGGATGTCGCCGGCCGGGATCGCCTCGAAGGCGATGCGATCGAAGACGATGAGGCTGCGGATCGGTCCGCGATCGATGGTCATCTTCGAGAAGACCTTGACGCCGCGCTCGTCCCGCCAGCCTTCGAAGGTCACGCGATTGACGTCGCGCTCCTCGCCTGCGACGACCGACTCCATGCCCACGGGCAGGACGGTCGTCGGATCGAGGAACACTCGCACCGAGTCGCCCTCCGACGCATCCTCCTCCGCGCATCGCAGCACCAGCACCTGCTTGCCGCGGAACTCGGTGGGCGGATCGGCGTCGAACCGCTCGAAGCGAGTCCGCAGGTCGCGAAGCATCGCCTGGAGATCTGCGCCCTGCATCATGTCCCGCGCGTGATCGGCGTTGAGTTCGAGATGGCCGCCTTGGCCATCGCTCATCCATCCGAGTTCGCCGTCGAAGCCGATCTCGCTCGCGGTGCGGCCTCCGCCCGACTGGCGGATGCGGGCCGCGAACGGCTTCGCGCGCACCACCGAGACCTTGACGGGATTGGGATCCTCCTCGTCGACCCGCACGGTCATCTCCATGCGCACGCCGGGGATCGCCTCGATCGCGGCACGCCCGCCCATCGCGTCTTCAAGCCGAGCAAGCAGGGCGAGCGCTTCGTCGGAGCCGCTTGTCGCGGGCGGGGCGGTGGTCTCCTGATCGAACGCCGCGGGCCTGGCACCGACCGCATGGGCGGAGGCGGGAGTCGCGATGGCCGACGCGACCGAGATCACGATCGCGGTCGTCAGGGCGCCCGAGACGCTCGCGGCGATGGAAGCGGAACGACGCGTCCCGCCGCAGCGGGCGGGACGCGTGTTCGAACGGACCGGCTCGATGAGCGATCGCTTCGTCATGGCGTGGGGGCGGTCGCCGGCGCATCGGTCTTGGGACGCGGCCTCGGACGCGGGCGACGTGCCGGCTTGTCGTCGGTCGCGGTGCCCCCTTCCTTCGCCTCCGGCGCGGCGTCGCCCTGCTTCGCGGCTTCTTCCGCGGCCTTCTGCTTGGCGGCGACGAGGCCCTTGATCGCGTCGGGCATCTCGAAGACGGCGGCATCGATCTCGCCGAAGGTGATGTCCTCGATGCCGAGCACCTGCTGCTGACCCATGACGTTGACCGTGGTTCGGGTGGGCTGGAGGATCTCGCCGAAGGTCTTGTAGTCGCTGACCACGATCTCCATCGGGATCTCGCCCATGGGGCTCGACATCGTCATGCGCATGCCGCCGATGAGCGCGGTCTCGACGTCGTAGAACCCGACGAGCGAGAGCTCCGGTCCCTTGAAGGAGACCTCGTAGCAGGGGCGGCCGCCGAACGCCTGCACCGAGAGCACCTCGATCTCGGGGAAGGCGTCGCGCGGATTCATGCGGGCGGCGGAGAGGCGCTCCATCGCCTGCTGCTGCGCGAGCTCCTTCGGCTCGGTGAGCGCCGGGCCGCGCATCGGATCGATCGACCAGCCGACGTCGCCATTGGTGCCGCTGCGGATCTCGCCGAGTCCCGGCAGTGTGATCGTGCTCGTCATCTGATTCGGCTTGCGGTGGTACGCCTTCATGGTGCCCTTGAGTCCCATGGCGGGCATCTCCATGAAGCCGGTGATGGTCATGTCCTCGATCGCCTCGAGCTTCTCGGCGCCACCCATCGCCTCGACGTTGCGGGCGTGGATCTCATCGAAGGTTGGAAGGTCGGCCTTGGCGGCCGCGGGGGCGGCGTCCGCGGGCGCCGGCGCGGCGGCGGGGGATTGCGCGAGCGCCGGCAGGGCGATCAGCGAGGCGAGCGTGGTGGCGGCAGCGCCGCGAAGACGATGGCGTGACATGGGGTTTACCGAGAAGAGGAGAGGAGGAGAAGAGGGGAGGAGGAGACGAGAGGAGTAAGGAGTAAGGAGAGAGGAGAGAGCAGGGTAGGCGACGCTCAGCCGCCCTCGACCGCTTCGCCGGCCTCCTCCTCCGGCGTCAGCCATTGAGCCAGGATCCACGCCGCGGCGGCGCGGAGATCCGGATCCTCGCCCTGCGAGAGCACGATCGCATCGAGTTCGACGGTCTCGTCGGGAATCACCCCGCGAGCCTCGAGCCGAACGCCCTGCGGCGTCGTGAAGTCGGCGAAGGCGTGCAGCAGGACGTCGCCGTTGGGCAGTTCCATCATGGCGGCCGGGAGCGCCGCACCCGGGGTGCGGCGGCCGAAGACCCGCGCGAGCCCGGCCTCCTGCATGCCGCCGGCGAAGATCTCGCTCGTCGAGGCGCTCATCTCGTCGACGAGGATCGCGACCGGCACGTCGAGCGGCTCGACCGGCTGGCCCGCGCGATCCACGCGCCGCGGGTTCACGCGAAAGTGCACCTCCGCGCCGCGAGTCCTCATCGTGCCGAGGCTGATCGGCTCGTCCGCGAAGTGCCCGCCCATGCCCATCGCCATGCCGCCGAGGCCGCCGGGATTGCCGCGCAGATCGATGACCACGCCGAGCGCCTCGCGCGAGGCGTCGATCGCCTCGTCGAAGGGCGCCGCGATCGGCGGCAGCCACACCGAGAACGCGATCTCCGAGATCGTGTCGCCGCCGCAGGGATCGAGCCCGAGCGCCGAGAGATCGTTCGCCTCGAGGATGCGATGCTCGAGCCTCGCCTCCATCGGCGGCAGGTTGCCCATGCGGGCGAGTTCGCCCTGCATCGCCTCGCCGACGAGCGAGACCGTGCGGGTCGAGCCATCCGGCGATCGCAGCACGAGCGACACGGACTCGCCGTCCGCGGGCGTGAGGCTTCCGCCGAGGATCGCGTTCATCTCGTAGCGAAGCATGGGCGAATCGGGATCGTCGGCGGCGATCTTGAGGAAACGGCTCGGATCGCGTCCGTCGATCGAGACGACGACCTCGCCTGGCCTCACGCCGGCATGCCGTGCTGGGCTGTCGCGCTCGACGCGCACGACCATCGGCGTGTCGCCGACGAAGCGGGCGACGAGTCCCGTCCAGCCGGGAGCGCCGGTTCCATTGCCAGATGCGCGCGAGCCTCCATCGTCCGAATCGTCGATTTCGACGTCCTCGATCGCGACGGTGTACGCCTCGCCCGGAATGAGCCCGAAGTGCGACTGCCCGAGTTCCCCAAGCATGCCTTCGATCGCCGCCCGCAGTTGCTGCGGATCGGTCGCGGCCTCCGCCTGCGGTCGATAGGTCTCGCGCACCGCGACCCAGTCGACACCGTTCATGTTGGGGTCGAAGTGGGTGTCGCGGACCTTCTCCCACACCGCGTCGAAGGTGGCGACGGCGGTGGCGTGGTCGATCGACGGAGCCGCAGGCGCGCGATCGGCCGAGGCGATGGCCGGTGCGGGCACGGGCTTCGGGGCGGCCGTGCACGAGAAGAGCCAGAACGTCGCGGAGAGTCCAGCCAGCAAGGGCCCGAAGTGCCGGGGCCTCCGATCGACTCCGTGGAGGGGCTGGCGAGGCGAGGGTCGAACAGGGCTGCGATGGGGCATCGGTGCGGGAGCCTTGCGGGAGTGATCGTGGATGGAGCGTCTTGTTCGGCGTGGGACGGTCGAAGTTGCGGGGCACGATCCTAAGGAAGGGACGCCGCGACCCTATGCGGAGGCCGCTTCACCGCAACGGTCGCGACGATTCCGGCTTCGGCGACCTCGGCCGTGATGACGAGGCTCTGCGTGGGATCTCGTCGACGGCGCGAGTGATATGACACGCTGGCGTCGCCGACCAGCCGGCGACGGCCTCCCGTCGGGGTCTCAGGATCCCGGGATGGCGAGACGCCAGTGGATCTTCAGCCCCGACTCGATCGGCGGATGCGGCTCGGTCAGGCGATGCACCTCGAACTCGGAGAGCGATCGCTTGAGTCGCGTTGCCGCCCGATCGAGCAGTTCCCGGCGAAGGTCGGCGAACACCGTCAGGCTCTCGAGTTCGATGGCGGGCGTTGTCGCGTCAGCGAAGGTGCCGATCCGGTCGAGCCCGATGGCCCCGATGTCCACGCCGAGCACGGGCGTGTGCCGGTAGTTGTCCATGAGTTCTGGCCACGGCGGCGTGGCGTCGCGTCGAAGATCGCGATGGAGCCACAACTCCATGACCGCATGCCGCACCGGAAAGAGAACCGGCAAGGAGAAGTGCGCTGCGTCGCCGGCCTTGCGTCCCTCCATCGGGCCCATCGACGGATGGATCTCCCCGAAGCCCAGATCGAAGGGCCGATGCAGCGGCACATCGTCCCGCAGCACGTAGCGGATGAACTCGTACGCGGTATGGGCCTCCCGCCGCAGGATCGAGGGGCGTTCCGGATGTTCGAGCACCGGCTCGTCCGACTCCGGATCGAGGTTCACGGGAAAACCGTCGTGGCGGAGGTCGGCGTAACCGTTCATGGCCATGTAGATCGGTGCACGCGGCGCCGGGCGATGGGCCTGCAGGCCCGAGATCAGTTGCAGCGCCGCCACGTCGCAGGTCCGGCCGTCCGCCGCGGGTGCGACAAGCACCGAACCGATCAGCGACTCGGCGCGCAGGCCTCGGTGGCGGGCCTCCCCTTCGAAGATGGTCCGCCGCTCCTCGCGAAGCATCCGTCGCCGGCTCGGCGCATCGATCGACGCGAGCAGATCGATCGCCTGTTCACGGGTGTCGGCGTGACGGTGGAACGCCACATCGAGACGCTGCGTCGCGCCGATCAGACAGGCGCAGACCGCGTCCGCGTCGAGACGGTTCGGCAGCAGCGTTTCTGCGATCTCGCCGCGGGCCCGGCTGCCCGGCAGATGGTCGAGCATCGAGACGAGATCGGTGGCGTTGGTGAACTGCCTCAGCCGGAACAGGATCATGCGCCCGATCGCGAGGCGGTCGGCGATCTGCCGCTCGGAGAGTCCGAGGTCGCTCACCGCCTCGAGCCAGGCCTTGGCGGCGTCTCGATAGGCAAGCAGGGCGTCCCGAAGGGCCTCGGCGGCAAGTCGTGATGGAGGGTCGGAAGAGGTCATTCGCAGCGAGGTTCGCGGGAGGGACTCGAGGCCGGACCCCGCCGGTCGAGCGTATGCCCGGAGCGTTCGAAGGCGTGCGATCCACGTTGGTCTCGCGCCTTCTCTGGGAGCGCCGGGGGGGGGGCGGGGGACTGGACGGCGACGCGCGAGGCCTGGGAGCGGGCGCTGCGGATCGCCGAGGCGGCCGCCGCGGGGCCGCGCGCCGTCGCCCTCCTCGGGGACCTCGGAAACGGCCCCGCGCCCCGGGGGGCGGTCGCCGCCGCGACCGGTGACCCGAGGCGACGGACTTGCGGTGATGGTCGACGTGGCGGTTGCGGCGGCGGGTCTCGGGGCGAGTCGACCAGAGTCGTTCGAGTCGACCCGAAGCGCCCCAAGTCGGCCCGAGGCGTCCGATTCCGCCTCGTCTGCTCAGCGACGCCGACGTCTCGAGGCGCCCGCAAGGCCAACTGTGGCAAGACCGGCGAGTCCGGCACCGGGGACGGCACTGGCGTTCGCGGTTCCCGAGAAGGTGAAGCCCTGACCCAAGACGTCGCTCGACGAGGTCCAGCTCAACGAGGTGATCTGGCCACTGAAGGACAGAACACCGTTCGCCCAGGAGCCCGGTGTCTCGAGCACGTTCCCGTTCTGGGTGCCACCATCGAAGTTGGCGTTG
>JBMTTG010000062.1:0-12614 GCA_049449095.1 Phycisphaerales bacterium
ATCTGCTCGACGCGAACGGACGAGGAGTGATCCTGCTGCGCCGCGGTCGCAAGCAGTGGCATGCGACGCGGTGGTCGTAGCGGTTCGACGCTTGATCCAAGCTCAGCCGACCGGCGTGGCGGTCGCGGCGGAGATCTTCAACTCCACCATCGGCTGGCCGCCCGAGGCTTCACCGACCCGCTGCACCGAGACGCCCGGCGGAAGCAGCCAGAGCGAGACCGGCTTCGAGGCGACGCCGGCCTCGAGTTCGTCGGTCGTGAGGTGCACGAAGGCGACCACGCGAAGCCCCGCCTCGATCCTGGCGATCGCCTCGGCGGGACCGCTGACCACGACGTCGTTGAGCACGCTCGGCACGCACTCGATCCGATGGCTCGCGAAGTCGTCGGCGATGCCCGCCACCTGGACCGGCACCGCCGAGAGCGTGGTGGTCCGCTCGACGACCTTCGGGGTGAACGTCACCCGGACGGCCGAAGGCTCGAACCGTGCGAGCTCCGCGGCGCTTGCGAGCGCCGCAGGCAGACGCACCATCGCGTCGAGGGAGATGCGCTGCCCAGGTTCGAGCCGGTCGAGCAGACGGGGTTCGACGAAGGCGATCGCGGTGGGATCCGCGGCGAGTCGCAGGTCCGCCGGGAGCAGCGCCGTCACGGTGGGAGGATCGACCACCACGTCGCCCTGCGTGGCGATGCCCGGCAGCTCCGGGACGAGCCGAAGCGTGCGAGGCTCGAGCGGCACGATGCGGATCTCCGCCATCTTGGGTTCGCTCGAGACCACGGTCACCCCGGTGGCCTGGACCGACGGCAGATTCGCCGCGGCGACGACCAGATCGATCGGCCACGTGCCCGCCGCCGAGGGCACGCCGTGAGCGCCGGCGATCAGGTCGAGCGGCCCCTTCGCCAGCAGCGTCTCGAACTCCCGCAACGCCCGCTTCGAGCCGCTCGCCTCGAACCGCACGAGCGGCACGCGCTCGGGCCGCACGACCATGCGCGAGGCCTCCGCGGGCGAGAAGCGGACCGCGGTGTCGAATCGATCGCTCTCCCGCGTCTCGCCCGCCGCCCAGATCCAGATGAGGACCGTGACGCCCGTGACGAGCAGCAGCGACCCGAGCCGGCCTCGCATCGTGGTGCTCATGAGGAGCCTCCCGCCCGCGCCGAAACCCGCACCAGGCCGCCTTCGTCGCGCAGGCGTCGCTCGAGTTCGGCGCCGAGGTCCGCCGGCGCGATGGGCGACGACAGTTCGCCCCGCTCGGCGATCCGCACCAGCCCGGTCTCCTCGCTGACGATCACCACCACCGCATCGCTCTCCTGCGAAAGCCCCATCGCCGCGCGATGCCGCGAGCCCAACTGCATCGGCACCGGAACGCCGCCTTCGGGGAGCGGCAACTGCACGCCCGCGGCGACGATGCGGTCGCGTCGGATCACCACCGCGAGATCGTGCAGGGCGCTGTTGGGATAGAAGATCGTCTCGAGCAGGCGCGAGGACACCTTGGCGTCGAGCTCGACGCCGCCTTCGACGAGCCCTCCGAGGCCGGTCTGCCGCTCGATCACCACGAGCGAGCCGAAGCGGTTCTTCGCGAGGTACTCGACGGCCTCGCCGACGGCGCCGGCGACGTCGCGGGCATTCGTCGGCTGGCGGTTGAAGAGCCGCGTCTGCCCGACGCGGATCATCGCCTGTCGAAGTTCCGGCTGGAACACCACCGCCAGCACGATCGCGAGCAGCCCGAGGATCTCCGAGGAGATGAAGCGGATCCGCCCGAAGGACTCGGTCGATCCGCCGAGCACGCCCAGCACGAGCGCCAGCACCACGAGCACCAGCGCCACGCCCTTGATGATGCCGGCGCCGCGCGTGCCTCGAAGCGACCGGTAGATCGCGAAGACGCACAGCCAGATGATCGCCATCTCGATGGCGATCTCGTACCAGGCGTAGCCGCGAAAGACCTGGAGGAACTGGGAGAGCATCGTGCGAAGAGGAGCGTCGCGAGCGGGGGCGACGAGCGCCGCTCGAAGGGCCGGTCCGGACGTTGAAACGCGCGCCCGCCTCGGGATCGGAGGACGCTTCGGCAGTCTAGGGAGAGTTCGATCGCGATGCGGGCGGTCCAAGCAGGAGTTCGGTCGCCGCGCCGCGGCACGACGCCGAACTCTTCAAGGCCCGAGGCGCGGCCTCCGTCGCGTCGGGCGCGAGGTCGGCGACGAGACGCCGCCGCTCGGAAGTTCATACGATCCGCCCGTGGCACTTCCAGACCGATTTGCGGGACTCGGGCGATGCAGCGGCGTCTGCGCCCTGACCAACACGCCGCTCGAGGCGGGCCGACCGATCGTGGCGATCCTGTGCGAAGCCGACCCGGCGGAGGCGGCGGAGGCGGGATCGCTCGGGCTGGTGCGTCGGGACGTCGCCGCGGAGGCCTGGGATGCCGGCGGCCGGCCCGAGGGCGTCGTCTGCTTCTGGCGCAGCAGCGTGCCGGCGTCCAACGAGGAACGCCGACCGCTCGACGAGGGGCTGCTGCTCGACCTGCTGAAGGCACTCGCGGCGGAGACCGACCCGGCGCGGGACGACCTGCGTCTCGTGCTGGCGCTGGTGCTGCTTCGCCGGCGCCGGCTGCGGCTCGTCGACCGCATCGCGGTGGACGCAGGAGCGTCCTCCTCGCGGGCCGCTCGAGAGGAGCGTTGGCGGCTCGAGCATCGCCCGAGCGACGGCGAGCCATGGACGGTCGAGGTGCTCACTCGGCGCCTGAGCGACGAGGAGTCCCGCGAGGTGGCCGATGAGCTTGGTCGCCTGCTCGGCGGCGAGGTCGAGGCGGCCGGTTGAATGGGCATGGCCTCCGAGCGCGACGAACTGGCGAGAGGAGTGCGACGACGCGACGACTCGCGCCGATGGGTGCGTCGAGTCGGCTCGATCGCCCTCGCGGCGGCGGCGCTCGTCGGATGCAAGGCGACTCCGCCCGTCGAGTCGACGCACGACGAGGCGGCACAACTCGCGGCTGGCCGGGCGATCTCGGAGCAAGCCGAGTCGCTGCGAGCGCTCGCGACCTTCGAGGCGACCGGGGTCTGCCGATTGCGGGTTCCGCGTGAGGATTCCGGCTTCGACGAGGAGCAGCTCGATCTGCTCCTCGTGCTCGAGCGTCCGCTTCGAACGGCGCTTCGATTGAAGTTGAGCGTCAGCGACACGCTCGCGTGGCTCGGCTCCGATGGCGAGCAGTGGTGGCTCTTCCTCCCGGAGGAGTCGCCGCCGATCGCCTACCGCGGCCGGATCGCGGGTGACGCGAAGGTGGCCGACGATCGCCTCGAACGCGCGCCGATTCCGCGATCGCTGCGGGATCCGCGACTCTTCTGGCTGCTCGCCGGTCTCGAGCCGCCGCGCGAACCGACCACGGCGCCCGAGTGGGATCCGACGCGATCGGCGTGGGTCCTCGAGGAGCCGTTCGAGGCGTTCGCCGAGGCGGAGCCGTCCGGCGAGGCGGCCGGCTCACCGCTGCAGGTGCGGCGCGGCTTCAATTCGCAGGGTGAAGCGGTCTTCGTCGAGGTGTTCGAGGCGGATGGTCGGCGGGTGGCGGCGAGTGCCCTCAGCGAGCATGGGTCGGTCGAGGTCGATGGCAAGCCGCTCGGGGCCTGGCCGCGGGTCGCGACGCGCATCAGCCTCGAGGGCGAAGCGCCCGGCGACGGTCGCGCGATGCTCGTCCTCGAGCGGCCTTCCGGTCGTGGCGGCCGCGTGAAGCCGGCGCTCTTCGAGTGGAGCCGCCTCGCGGCGTCGATGCGTCCCGAGCGGATCGTCGAGGTCGGGCCATGATGGCGCTGGCGCTCGTCTCGTGTCTCGCGATCGCCGCCGCGGCGCTTCCGGCGATGCAGGAGACGCCCGACGTGCCGTCGCTCGCGGCGGACCCGGAGCCGGTCGCCTTTCCGCAGCTGCCCGGCGCCGCGAGCGGGCATCACCTGTGGTTTGCCACGCCGGATCCCGAGCGGCCGCGCCGAAGCCTCGTGCATCACGTCGCCACCGATCGCGAGGTTCCGGCGGTGCGGGTCGCGGCGGTGCTCGAGGGTTCGGTCGAGGCGATCGCGGCGTTCGAGGATCGCGCGTGGATCGTGCTGGCGCCACGCACCGGCACGAAGCCGCGGCGCGAGGTGGTGACGCTCTCGACCGCGCGGAATCCAGCCTCGGGGCTCGACTACTCGTGGCCTCGCGAGGGACCGACCCTTCTGCCGAGCCTGCCCGGCGACGTGAAGCTCGTCGACTTCAACGCCGACGCCGCAGGCCCGGTCGCGCTCTTCTGGCCCCCGGAGTGGCGCAGCAGTCGCGTGCGTCGCGCGGCGGCGGATGGCGAGTCGCCGAGCCCGCGGCTGCTTCGTCTCGGACGCGGGCAGGCGTGGGAGGAACTCGAAGGGCTGCCGACGGGCTACGCGTACGAGCGATTCGCCCCGTTCGGGAACCCCACGCGATCGCTCTCGCTGCTCGCACCCGATCCGGAGTCGCCGGAGATGGTGGCGGTGGTGCCGGTGCCGCCGTCGGAAGCGGCGGAGGACCGCCGTGGCGAGTCGGGTGCGGTGCGGCGCTGGCCATTGCCGATCGGTCAGGTCGTTGCCGCGACGAGCCTTCCGCACGCGGAACTGCTGGTCGCGCGGCGCGAGTTCGGGATCATCGATCTGGACTATCCGCGGGAGCGCGGGCTGCTCGAACTGGCGAGACTCGAGTCGCCGCGCGGCCCGTGGCGGATCGCCGCGACCCTCGACGGCCTGCGGTATCTCGAGGAGTCCGGCGACGGCTTCCGCATCCGGTCGATCGATCCGATCAGCGGTGAGGCCGGTCCGTGGGAGGAACTCGGCCCGCCGACGTTTGCGTCGGGGGCGTGGCTGCACCTGCCGATCCTGGGAGCGTTGGCGATCAGCGCGGTGCTGGCGCTGGTCCTGTTCCGGCCGCTCGCCGAGCGCGAACCGCCCACGATTCCCGAGGGATCCGAGCCGCTCGCGTGGCCGCGCCGTCTCGCGGCGCTGGCGATCGATCTCATTCCGGGAGTCGCGATCGCGATGGCGGTGTTCGGCGTGTCGCTGCGGGAGTTCTCGCTGCTGCCGGCGTGGAGCCTCGATGCCGAGGCAACGGCTCCTTCAGCGCTCGTGATCGCGATCACCTTCCTGTGGGGCGTCGCGTGGGAAAGCGTGGCCGGACGAACGCCCGGCAAGATGCTCCTTGGGGGGCGAGTGGTCTCGACGTCGGGGGATCGCGTGGGCGCGGGTCGGGTGCTCGTCCGAAACCTCTTCAAGGCGGTGCTGCTCGCCGCGCCGATCCTGGCGATCTTCACGGTGCTCAATCCGCTGGGGCAGGGGATCGGCGAGGTGCTGAGCCGGACGTTCGTGCTCGGCCGGCAGACGAAGCCGCGGTCCGAGGAGGTCGCCGAGTCCGACGAGCAGGACCGAGGCTGACCCCTCAAGGCCGCAGAGCACATCGGAAACCAGTGGCATGGGAGCGATGCCCTCCGCCCGGCCGACGGCGGGGCTCCGCGGCGCTGCGTCTCCGCGGCTCCCCGCTTGGTTCGGATCGAACGTTGAGCGGCGCGGTGGACGCGGTTCACTTCGGCGGAGAGACGCGGAGGGAACCGGAGCCCCGCGCCGAACACTCGCGGATCGTGGGACGGCTCGCTTCCGGCACGCCGTGCCCACGGATGGATCCGAGCGCGCGGTGTCTCACCGACGCGGGTTGCGTCCCGGCGGCGGCGGCTCGTGGCGCGGCGGCCGCTCCGATCGGCGGGGCTGTTCGACGGCGGCGCGAGCCATCTGCTCCGCGAACGAGCGAGGCGCAGGCTCGGGCGACCGCGAGACCGATTCGGCCGCGGTCGCGTCGTCGGCGGCGTCGACGAGCGGCTTCGCAAAGACGAGACGCCCCGCGGAGGTCTGCAGGGTGTTGCTCACCACGATCATGATCGTCTCGCCGATCTGCGCCGCGGCGTCCTCGACCACGACCATCGTGCCGTCGGGAAGGAAGCCCACGCCCTGGCCGGGGTTCTCGCCGGGCTTGACGATCGCCACCGCGAGGCGATCGCCGGTCGAGACGCCGGTGCGCAGCGTGCCCGCGAGGTCGTTCAGGTTGAGCGCCGCGATGCCCTTGATCTCGCCGACCTTCTTGAGGTTCGAGTCGGTGGTGAGGATTCGGCAGCCCTCGAGGCGGCAGAGTTCGAGCAGCTTGTGGTCGACCGAGACCCCTTCGATGTTCCGTTCCTCGACGGAGACGTCGAGGTGCGGATTCGCCTGCAGCCGCCGCACGGTGTCGAGCCCACGCCGACCGCGGCTCCGCTTGGACCGGTCGCTGCTGTCGGCGAGCGTCTGCAGTTCATCGATCACGAACTGCGGCACGATGAGCGGCGCGTCGAGGAAGCCGGTGTGGCCGAGCTCGTCGATGCGGCCGTCGACGAGCACCGAGGTGTCGAGCAGGAGCGGCAGCACCCCGCGGGCCTGCCGCGAGAACTCGACGTACGGGATGACGAGCCGGAAGTCGTCCTTGGTCGAGAGCACCACCGAGACGCTGAGGTAGCAGAGGATGATGCCGATCACCGCCTTGGCGAGCTGCAGGTAGATCGCCGCCGGGCCGCGCTCGAGTTCCCACGCCCTCGACACCTGATCGATGATCGCGCCGATCGCGAGGGCGCCGATCAGCCCGAAGCAGATGCCCAGGTACACCGCGACCACCGAGGTGAGCCGCTTGTTGGGCGTGACCGCGTCGGCGAGCACGACGACGAGCCCCAACGCCGCCGCGGCGACGAGCAGCCCCACGAAGGTCGAGGATCCGAAATCGCCCGGGGTCGCCTGGCTCGCGAGGGTGAGCAGCGTCACCGCCATGAGCAGGACCATGAAGAGCAGCCGGATCGCGAGGATCAGCACGCGGTTCGCGCGGCGGCCTCCGTCGCGTCCGCGATCGCGGTTCGGCTTCCGGGGCGGGAGGGCGGGTTCGTCCGAGGCCTCGCGAGTCATGGACGGATTCTACGGAGGCTCGATTCGCCGCTCGGCGCCGCGAAGTCGACGCGATCCGCGGGTACGATCCGGACCTCGGCGGTGAGAAGACGGCCGGGCCCGTTGGACGGGTGGCTCGCGAACCTGGTCAGAGCCTGACCGCAGCAGCCATAAGCGTCGTCGCCCGGGCCTTCGGTCGCCTGGCCGTCTTCCCGCCGCCGAGACCTCTCGCCCACACCGCCCCGAGTCCCGCGGCGACACGCCGACGCCCCTCCGACGCATGGCCGAGCCCGACGCCCCCTACGAGGTCCTCGCACGTCGCTACCGCTCGCGCGACTTCGCCGAGCTGGTCGGGCAGGAGGCGATCGCCGACACCCTGCAGAACGCGATCGAGACGAAGCGGACCGCGCACGCCTATCTCTTCTGCGGAACGCGCGGGGTCGGCAAGACCTCGATGGCCCGGATCTTCGCCCGCGCCCTCAACGCCAGCGGTGGGCTGCTCGGCGAGGAGCAGGCCGTCGCCGACGCGATCCTGCAGGGCCGCGACTCGGACGTCATCGAGATCGACGCCGCGAGCAACCGCGGCATCGACAATGCGCGCGAGCTGATCGCGAGCGCCGGCATCGCGCCGATGCGGAGCCCGTACCGCATCTACATCATCGACGAAGTCCACATGCTCACGTCGCAGGCGTTCAACGCCCTCCTCAAGACGATGGAGGAGCCGCCGAAGCATGTGAAGTTCATCCTCTGCACGACCGAGCCGCATCAGGTTCCCGCGACCATCCAGAGCCGCTGCCAGCGGTTCGACTTCCGGGCGATCCCCGCCAGCCGCATCGCGGCACATCTCGGCGAGGTGCTCGAGAAGGAAGGCATCGAGAGCGAGCCCGAGGTGCTGGCACGGATCGCCCGCATGGCCAACGGCTCGATGCGCGACGCGCTGAGCCTGCTCGACCGGCTGGCGTCCGGCGCGAAGGGGCGTCTCACCTCGAAGCAGCTCGAGGATCTCTTCGGGCTGCCCGAGGACGCGGTCATCGACGATCTGCTCGGCGGCGTCTCGCGGTCGGATGTCGGGGGCACGCTTCGCGCGGCGGGGCAGCTGCTCGAGCGGGGGCTCTCGCCGGAGCGCCTGCTCGATTCGCTCGCCGAGCGGATGCGGGAGCTGCTCGTCGCCGCGACCTGCGGAGAGGACTCGGAACTGCTCGAGACCGCGGCGGATCGGCGTGCAGCGCTCGCGGCGCTCGCGTCGAACTTCGACCCGGCGATGCTCGCCTCCATGATCGCCCTCTGCGATTCGGTGGGCCGATCGATCCGAAGCTCCTCGGCGCCGCGGGCGCTCCTCGACGCGGCGCTCGCGCGGCTTGCGATGAGCGGGCGCTTTGCGGAGGCGGCGGGCCTGCTCGCGGGCGGGCCGTCGCCGGGAGGCGCTTCCGGAAAAAAACTCCGAGCCCCCGTCGCGGGGGCTGAGCCGGCGCGACCGGATCGCCACGAGGCGCCGACGATCAAGCCGCCGGTGGCGCCGTCTCGCCCCGAGGCTTCGTCCCCGCGTGATCTGCCGAGCACGCCCTCCGTCTCGAAGGCCGATTCGCCCGCCATCATCTCGGGCGGGCCCGCGGCAATCTCCCCGGACGATCGCCTCGCCTCGTTGACCACGCCCGCGAGCCTCGCCGCCTTCTGGGAGGAGGCGATCGAGCAGGCGGGATCGCCTCGCCGCCGCGCGATGCTCGAGAGCGTGAAGCCGGTGGCGTACGAGGCGGGCGTGCTGCGGATGCAGGCTTCCGGATCCGCCTCCGCCGCGAAGTGGCTCGAGACGCGACCGGAGCCGCTCGTCGAGTTCCTGCGGGAGTTCTGCGGACGGAAGGTCGCGGTGCGCTTCGATCCGGTCGCCTTCGAGGAGGCGCCGCGTCCCTCGGGCGATCGCGTGGCGCCGGAGGTGCTCGCGAACCCGGTGGTGCGCGAGGCGATCGATCTCTTCGATGCGAGCGTGCTTCGGACCATGCCGATCGCGTCGTGGTCGGAGTCGGGCGGGGTCGGTGGTTCGAGAACCGAATCCGGTGACGAGCCGGATCGCGAGTGAGCGGCGAGCCGCGCGTCGCGGCGCCGAGTCGGCATCGAAGGAAGGAGCGGAATCGCGTGTTCGACGGATTGCGATCGATGGCGGGAATGGCGGGCCTTCTCAAGGACCTCCCGAAGATCCAGGCGAAGGCCCAGGTGCTTCGCGAGGAGATCGCGCAGATCGAGGTGCGGGGCCGAGCGGGCGGCGGCGCCGTGGTGGTGCATGCGACCGGGGCGATGGAGATCGTCTCGATCGAGATCTCCGAGCCGATCCGCCACGCGATGGCGAATCCCGATCAGCAGGCGCTCGCGCACGACCTCGTGCGGGAAGCGGTCAACGACGCCCTTCGCGAGGCGCGAGGCGCCGCGGCGGCGAAGATGGAGGCGGCGGCTCGCGAGCTCGGGCTTCCCATCTCGCCCGGCATGATCCCGGGACTCGGATGAGCAGGAACCGCGCGGCGGCTCGCCGTCAGGATCGCACGCCGATGGATCGACCCGCATGAACGAGGACATCCGCTCCGCCTATCCCGAGTCGGTCGTGCGCCTGATCGAGGAGTTCTCGAAGCTGCCCGGCATCGGCCGCCGCAGCGCCGAACGGCTCGCCTTCCACGTGCTCAAGTCGACCCGCGAGGAGGCGAAGCGGCTCTCCGTCGCGATCGACGACGTGAAGCGGCTCGTCAAGCACTGCGCGGTCTGCTGGAACCTCACCGACGAGAGCCCGTGCCGGATCTGCGGCGATCCGCGGCGCGACGCGTCGACGATCCTCGTCGTCGAGCAGCCCAAGGACCTGATCGCGCTCGAGCAGACCGGCATGTTCCGCGGCGTGTACCACGTCCTGCTCGGGCGCCTCGATCCGCTCGACGGCGTCGGCGCGGAAAGCCTCACCGTCGCGGCGCTCCTCGACCGGATCGATGAACCTGCCCGCAATGCGCAGGGCGCCGCCGTGGCGGAGGTGATCCTGGGGCTCAATCCGGACATGGAGGGGGACGGCACGGCGCTGCATCTCGCCGATCTCGTCGCGAAGCGCGGGGTGCGGGTGTCGCGGCTCGCCCGCGGGCTGCCGACCGGATCGCAGATCGAGTTCGCGAGCCGCGCGATGCTCGCCGACGCGATCGCCGAACGGAAGTCGATGTGAGCAAGGCCCCCGTTCACGCCCGCGAGTCGATCGAGATGCTGCTGCGCTCGCAGCGTCATGCCGAGGCGGCGGAGGCCGCGCGGGCGTGGCTCGCGAGGAATCCCCGGAGCGTGGAGCCCTCGCTCCTGCTCGTGCGGGCGCTCCTCCCGACGGGACGGCTCGGCGAAGCGCACGACGCGGCGATCCGCGGGCTCCGCGTTGCGCCGGGCGATCATCGCCTCGAACTCTTCGGTGCCGTGATCGAGCATCGCCTCGGCCGCAGCGACGAGGCGATCCCGCGCCTCGAGCGGCTCGTCGCCGCGGCGCCGCCCAACGAGGTCGAGGCGTCGCTCGCCCTCGCGGAGGCGCTCCATCGCGCCGGGCGCCCCGAGGAGTTCGACGCCTTCGCCGCGAAGGGTGGGCGGTGGACTCGGGATTCCCGCGCGGCGGTGTTCCTCGCCCGTGCGGTCGCGCGACGCGATCGCGAGGAGGCGATCGCGATGCTGCGGCGGACCTTCGAGGACTCGCGCGATCCGATTCTCCAACGGCTTGCGGGCTTCGAGGCGGTGAAGCACCTCGACGCGGCGGCCCGATACGAGGAGGCGTTCGAGCTGGCCACGCGGGTCCACGAGGCGACGACGCCTCGCTACGACCTCGGCGAACTCGAACGGGATCTCGCCGAGCAGCGCCGGCGGCTGGCGGCCGGGCGAGGCTCGTTTCCCTCCAGAGCCGAGGCGGCCGAAGGCGCCGCGATCGTGGTGGGGCTGCCTCGAAGCGGCACCACCCTGCTCGAGCAGATGCTCGATCGCCATCCGAAGGTGGCGGGAATCGGCGAGTACGAAGGGATCTACGAGATCGGCGAGGCGCTCGTCGCCGGCGATCACTGGCCGAGCCGGATGCTCGGTCTCGGCACGATCGAGGCGAAGGCGCTCGCGGCGGCGTATCGCGAAGGCGCCCGCCACCGTGCGACGCCCGACGCGGAGTGGACCTTCGACAAGACGCTGCTGGCCTGGCGATGGCTTCCCGCGATCGCGGCGGTGCTGCCGGGTGCGCGGCTTCTGCGGATCACCCGCGATCCGCGCGATGCGGCGATCAGCATGTTCCTCTCGAACTTCCATCCCCGGACCTGGGGCGCGACCGCGAGCCTCGACTCGATCCGAAGGCTCGTCGAGCTCGAGCGGGCGATCGTGCCGGCGGCGATGGAGACGCTCGGCCTCGCCCACGTCTCGCTGACCTACGAGTCGCTCGTGGCGGATCCTCGCGGCGAGATCGCACGATGCCTCGACCTGCTCGGGCTCTCCTTCGACGAGGCGGTGCTCTCTCCGGAGCGGAACGAGCGGACCGTGCTCACCCTCAGCCACGAGCAGGTGCGGCGCCCGATCAACGCCTCGAGCATCGGGCGTTGGAGGAACTACGGGTTCGCCTTCGACGGCGCCTGGGACGCGCTCGCCGAGTCGGCGTGAGTTCGGGTCTCAGGGCACCATCCAACCGAACCCGCGAAGGTCTTCGCCGATCCGCTCGGCGAGGCGGGCGTTCGATTCGCGAAGCCCCGGGACTTCGGCGAGCCGGGCTTCGACCAGGGCTGCTGCGGCACGCCGACCCGACGATTCGAGGAGCGGCGAGGCGAGTCGGCCGGCGACGGAGGCGAGCACGCCGGAAAGCCTCGCAAGCCTCGGGCTCGGCAGCGGCGGCGCCCGGTGCAGCGTGCTGCGCACGCACCACAGGTTCACCCGCCGCTGCAGCGACGCGACGACGAAGCCCGGCGAGGCGTAGACCTTCGCTTCGGCATGCTCGGGCGGGGGGATCTCGGTCCCGAGAAACGCGCCGATCCGCGCGAGGAAGTCGCGCGGGTCCTGGCGAAGGCGGTCGTAGGGAATCGCGAGCACCTGTTCGCGCCCGAAACGCCGATCGAGACTCTCGACCAGACGGTCGAAGCGCAGGAACGACGGATCGAAGCAGGGGGCCCGATGGTCGCCCGGATCCGGCGCGCGGAGGTAGTCGCGAAGCGACGCCGGGCCGCCGATGCGCACGTACTGGAGCCAGAGGCTTCGCACGAGATCGCGCTGCTCGCGGAGCACGAGCAGCACCTTGGCCTCGGGAAGCACCTCGGCGAGGCGATCGAAGGTGCGCTGCGCGTCGAACCATCCCGAGTGGGGATTGCCCGAGAATCGCTCGTTGGAGAGAACCGGCACGCCGCCGGCGCGCCGCACCGACTCGACGCGCTCCGCAAGCCATCGCCGCAGCGCGTCGGCATCGAAGTCCTCCTCGCGGGCGAGGACGATCCGGCGTGCCGACTCGGCACGGTCGGGCACCATGGGCGTCGGGCGGCCGTCGCGTCCGTCGAAGACGCGTTGCTGCAGCCACGTCGAGCCGGTGCGATGGAGACCCAGGTGCAGGAGCACGGCGCGGGGCATGGAAGGAGTATCGGCGTGAGAAAGGAGAAGAGGAGAAGAGGAGAAGAGGAGACGGACCTGGTCGCCAATCGTCGGCTGTTCGCCGCACCGGCGGCGCTTAGCCCTCCG